>NZ_JBEPBF010000033.1:0-76798 GCF_040298985.1 Streptomyces sp. NPDC001093
TGGTGCGCCGCGGGGGCGCGGGTGCGGGGGGGTTCTCGGTGGGGAATGCGTTTCATGTAGTCCATTCCTGTGGCTTCGTTGACCTTAAGGAGTCCGACGTCCCGGGCGCGGACCTCATCGGCGTCACGGCCGACGGAGACCGCGTACAGGCGGTCGGCGCCGATGAGCCGGGAGTTGAGACCCCGTGCGTCCAGGTCCTCCCGGCGGACCCAGCACACCGCGAGGTCGAGGCTGCCCTCCGCGACCCGGGCGGCCTGTGTGTGCGAGGGCGCGACCCAGGGATCCACGTCCACACGAGCCACGGCCGAGGTCCGCGCGGCGAGGTCCGTGGGCAGCCAGCTGACGTAACCGAGCCGGACCGGCTCCGAGCCGGCGATCCGCGCCGCGCGGTGGCGTAGGTCGTCGGCGCTGTCCAGAAGGGCGCGGGCGTACGGGAGGAGCGCCGCTCCGGCCGGGGTGAGGCTGACCGAGCGGCGGTCCCGGTCGAACAGGCGCACACCGAGGTCGCGTTCCAACGCCTTGATCTGCTGGGACAAGGACGGACCCGCGATCAGGAGGCGGCCCGCGGCCCGCCCGAAGTTCAGCTCCTCGGCGACCGCCAGGAAGTACCGCACCTGACGCAATTCCACGCCGGTCATGCTACGCGTGGTGAGAGGCCTGACCTCCCAGTACGGGAAGGATCTTCGCTCTTCCCCCGAGGGGTGCCGGCGGGTGAGTCCCACAGAGGCGGCGCACGTGGCGCAGCCTCCGCTCCGGCTCACCTCGGTCATGCGGAGGGCGGGTTCCCTCGCACCCGGGAGGCCAACCGGCGGAGGATCTGCGCGGCGGGCGCGCCGTCGCGTGGCGGTAGCCCGTGCCTGCCCGCAGATTGATCCTCTCCGGATCGTTCGCCGCTGTTGCGGCGCCGTGCCTGGGGCTCGTCAGGTGGGGCGGGGCGGGGTGACCGTCCGTGGCCGGGCCGCTGTGCCGATCGGTGAGGTCGTCGCGCAGCGCTCGCGCCGGGCGGCCGGTGAACGCCCGCGTCATCACGGTCTGACGGCGTGCCGGGTCAGCAGCGCGGCACGGTACGGGACCGGGGTCCCGGCTTCGTCGGCGCGCGGCAGGACAGTGCCCACCCTGACCGCAGCGGCCCCGGCCGCAAGTGCCAACAAGGCGCTGGCCATCCCATAGGCGGCCCGGATCAGGGGCATCGTCGACGCCGTCGTCCACCTCGAGAACGCGGGCGCCGCTGCATGAAACCGGCCGAAAATCAGACGGCCACTTCGTCCGGACGGCGTGCGGAGAGCAGCGACAAGCAGTTGTCCCACAGGGCTTCGAGGTGCTGGGTGTTGTTGTAGAGCTTGGCGAACAACACCTGGCCCTCGAGCTGGGCGACCACCGACCGGGCGGCCTCCCGGGTGTCCCCGACGGTGACGTCACCGCGCTGCCGAGCTTCGGCGATGACCTTGTCGACCATCTCCACCTGGGCCTCGAAGATCTGCTGCAGGCGTTCGCGGATGGGCTCGGTCTGGTTGCTCAGCTCCAGGGTGAGGTTGCCGAACATGCAGCCGGAGACGGTCCCGCAGGTCTGCTGGCCTGTGCGCAGGTCGGCCTCGGTCTCCTCGAAGAGCCGGCGCAGCCGCAGCAGCGGCTCCGCATCGCTTTGCAGGGCCCGCACCCAGTCAGCGCGCTGGGCTTCCCAGTGCTCGTCCAGCACGGCCAGGGCGAGAGCCTCCTTGGACTCGAAGAAGTAGTAGAAGCTGCCCTTGGGCACGCCGGCGGCCTTGCAGATCTCAGCCACGCCCAACGCTGAGTAGCCGCGCAGCTCGATGAGCGACTGCGCGGCGGTGAGGATCTTCTCCCTCGCATCACTGGTGCGTCCCATGGCTCTGAGGATACGACCGATCGCCTATGATTAATAGACCGGTCGGCTAGTCGCCTTCTCAGGGTTGGGGGGACGGCCTTGGTGGTGTCCGCGGGTCTGCGGGCTCCTTCTCGCCCTCCCTGTCGGGGACCATCGGGTGATGGTTGCCGGTGGCGATCCTGGCGGCCATCGCGGCGAGCTGCGCGCAGGCCCGCGCGATCTCCTGCTGGGCCTGGGTTCGCTCGCTGATGACCGCCGCGAGGAGGAGCGCGGTCAGCGCGGCAGAACCGTTGAAGGCCTGCAAGGTGATCATCCTGGTGAGCAGGTCCTGACCGGCGAACGGACCCGATCTCTCGGTACCGGCGATGATCGCGAAGGTCGACACGGCCAGCGCGCAGAGCGCGGCCCCGGCCAGCTGGAAGCGGAAGGCCGCCCAGATGAGCAGCGGGAACCCGAGGAACAGCAGGGGCGTGTGACCGGTCACGAGGAATCCGACGCAGGCCGTGGCCGCCACGAGCAGCAGCCCCTCCGCCCACCGGTACGGCCGCACGCTCTTCGGCCGGTGTACCGAGCGGAGGACCAGCAGGACCGGCGTGACCACCAGGACGCCCATCGCGTCGCCGGTCCACCAGACCGACCACGTCGGCCAGAAGTCGCCGCGGCTCAGCACCCCGGCGAGGACCAGGGTCCCGCTGCCCGTCGTCGCGCTGACCAGCATCCCGGTGAACGCGCCGAGGAAGATCAGCGCGAGCGCGTCCCGCAGACGGTCCAGGTCTTCCCGGAACCCCGTACGGCGGAGCAGCAGGTAGGAGCAGACGGGCGCGAGGGTGTTCCCCGCCGCGATGGCGAGGACGGCCGGGAGCGACGGTCCCAGTGAGATGTTGACCAGGAACGCGCCGAGTGCGATACCCGGCCAGACCCGCGGGCCGCGCATGAGCAGGCTCGCCACCGCGATACCGCTCGGCGGCCACAGGGGGGTGACCTGGCCGCGCACCAGTTGCTGGAGCAGCCCAAGCCTGGCCGAGCCGTAGTACAGCGCGGCGATGACACAGATCTCCAGGAAGGCCGCCGGACCTCCGCGCCGGAGCCATTGATGCCGCGCGACAGACATCGGGCGACCTCCGATTTGACATCGCTCTGAAACCCATCATCCGCCGGATCCCCCGGATCCTCCACGGCAGGCCGACCGGCCCGGGAGCGGCACCGAGCGGGTTCCCCAGGGGGTCAGGCGGGCGGGGGTGCCCCAGGGGGTCAGGCGGGCGGGGTGCGCAGGGCGAGGATGGCCATGTCGTCGTGGCCGTCACTGGGGTGGCGGTCGGCCAGTGCCTGGACGAACTCCGGCAGGGGAAGGGCGGCATGGGCCTCGGCGAGACCGGCGAGTTCTCTCAGGCTCTCGTCGATGGGGTGGCCGGGGTGCTCGATCAGCCCGTCGGTGTAGAAGACGACGGTCGCCTCCGGGGGCAGGAGGCGGGAGTGGTCCGGGCGCGGCTGCTCGGTGTCGACACCGAGCGGCAGACCGGGCTCGGCGAGCAGATAGCTGACGTGGTGCTCACGGGTGATCAGCAGCGGCGGAACGTGGCCCGCGGTGCTCCAGCGCAGTCGCCACCCCGGTCCCTCCGGTTCGATGCGGGCCAGGGTGGTGGTCGTGACGCGATTGTTCGTGATCATCTCCAGTGTCCGGTCGAGCTGGGCGAGGACCGCGCCGGGCGGACTGTTCTGGTCGAACACGAGAGCGCGCAGCATGTTGCGCGTGGCGGCCATGGCGGCCGCGGCCTGCAGATCATGGCCGACCACGTCGCCGATGACGACCGCCACGACGTCGTCGGGCAGGGGGATGGCGTCGTACCAGTCCCCGCCGAGCTGACTCGGCTCGGCGGCGGGCCGGTAGATGGCGGCGGCGGTGAACGGCCGCAGATCGGGCAGAGTGGGCAGCAGGAGCCGCTGGAACTGCTCGGCTCCGAGGCGAATCCGTTCGAAAAGGCGGACGTTCTCGATCGCGATGCCGGCGGCGCCGGCCAGGGCGACGACGACGTTCTCGTCGTGCTCGTCGAAGGGCTGTCCGTCGTACCGCTCGGAGAGGTAGAGGTCGCCGTAGATCTCGCCGCGCACGCTGATGGCGACGCCGAGCAGGGTGCGCAGGCGCGGGTGGCCGGCCGGGAATCCGGTGGAGGAGGGATGGCCGGGGATGTCGTCGATCCGCAGGGGGTCGGGGTAGCGGATCAGGTGGCCGAGGACGCCCAGACCACGAGGCAGTCCGGCCGTGGCAAGAGCCTTGCGTTCCTGCTCGGACAGACCGGCCGTGATGAACTGCTCCAGTCGTTCCCCGGACTCGTCGAGCACGCCCAGGGCCCCGTAGCGGGCGCCCACCAGGTTCATGGCGGTCGTCACGATACGGTGCAGCACCGCGGGCAGTTCCACCTCACGGCTGATGGCCACCACCGCGTCCAGCAGGCCCTGCAGCCGGTCCATGGAGGACAGCAGGGCACGCAGCCGCTCGTCGATCCGGCCCAGCTCGGAGCGAAGACGTATGTGCAGGTCGGGGAGGTACGGCCGGCTCGGCTGTCTCCCCGCCTTGTCTCCCGCCATTCCGGCCTCCTGACACGACCCCGGTCCATGCGGGACGGCAGCGTCACTTCGATTGTGGCATCGGTGCCCTGGACGGGCGGTATGACGGCGGCCGGCACGACAGGAGAGAGGGCCTCGCCGGCGCTGCCGGCGAGGCCCTCTGCGATGATGCGGGCGGTTTCAGGCGGTTTGGACGTCCTGGCGTGACACGGCGAGGTAGCCGACCAGCGCGAGAATGGCCACCGTCCAGGCCAGCGTCACCGGGCCCAGGCCGAAGTCCAGGCCGCCGCGCCTGCCCGGCAGCGCGATCCAGTCGGCGAGGGAGGCGCCCAGCGGGCGGGTGATGACGTACGCGGTCCAGAACGCGGTGACCGCGCCCAGCAGGCCGGCGCGGTGGGCGACGGCCGGGACGCAGATCGCCACGGCGAACAGGACGGCCGAGCCCAGGTAGCCGAGGCCGATCGTCGCGGTGAGGTCGCCCGCGGCGGTGCCCAGCGCGAAGGTGGCGAGGACGGCCGCCCAGTAGAAGAGCTCGCGGCGCCGGGTGCGGATGGAGTGGATGGACAGGGTGCGCTCGGACTTGTACCAGAAGACGAAGACGGCGGCCAGGGCGATCATGAACAGCGGGGTGGACAGGGTGTACGGGACGCCGAGGACGACGTGGAACGCATCCGCGGCCATCGTGCCGAACACGCTGACCATGACGATCGCCGTCCAGTAGATCCAGGCAATGTACCGGCGGACGGCGAACTGGAGCACGAGCGAGGCGAGGAACGCAAGGCCGCCGAGGCCGACCGCGGGGATGTTGCCCAGCGTGCGGGCCAGGAAGTCGAAGGCGGTCTCGCCCATGCCGGTGGTGAGGACCTTGATGATCCAGAAGTAGACGGTGACCTCCGGCACCTTGTTCGCGCTCTCACGTATGCGCGCGCGTGCGTGCCCGCGGGGGCGGTCGTCCAGGACCTGCTCTGTGCTCATGGCCTGCACTTTCGCACGCCCAACTGACCTTGCCCCAGATGCCTTTGCCATTGTTTTGGGGCTTCTGGTGCAGATGTTGTCACAGGCCGCCGTGGGCCTGACCGCAACCTGAACGCGTCGGGGAAAGCCCTGGCCGACGGCCTGACCGGCCTGATAGACAGGCGGGTCAGACGGCCGCCGACGTCAGAAGCTCAGGCCCATGTGCGCGAGCGCCTGCTTCAGCAGCACCCCGTGCCCGCCCGGCATCTCGCTCTGCACCGCCGGGGAGGCGGCCTCCTGCGGGCTGAACCAGACGAGGTCCAGCGCGTCCTGCCGGGGGCGGCAGTCGCCGCTGACCGGGACGATGTAGGCGAGGGACACCGCGTGCTGGCGCGGGTCGTGGTACGGCGTGATGCCCGCCGTGGGGAAGTACTCCGCCACCGTGAACGGCTGCAGGGACGGCGGGACCCGGGGCAGCGCCACCGGGCCGAGGTCCTTCTCCAGGTGGCGCAGCAGGGCGTCGCGGACCCGCTCGTGGTGCAGGACGCGGCCGGACACCAGGGTCCGGCTGACCGTCCCGTCCGGGCCGATCCGCAGCAGCACACCGATGCTGGTGACTTCGCCGCTGTCGTCCACGCGCACGGGCACGGCCTCGACGTACAGGATCGGCATCCGGGCCCTGGCCATTTCCAGCTCGTCACTGCTCAGCCAGCCGGGCGTCGTCTCGGTGATGTCAGACATTGCTTGATCATACTTTCCGGGTGGGGAGTCCGCTGGGATCGCGGGCCGGGTCGGATACGGGCGGTCCGTAGAGGCGCAGCGCGTTGTCGCGGCCGGTCCAAGCCGCGATCCGCAGGGCGTCGGACAGGCTCAACTCGTCGGCGTCGACGCGCGTTTGGAGCAGACCGGCGAGCCCCTGCCGGAAGCACAGGGCGCCGAGGTGGTGGAATTCGGCCACCCCGTAGGCGTCGGAGCTGTAGAGCATCTTCCGGAACGGGGTGATCTCCAGCGCCTCCTCCAGCACCGCCCGGCAGCGGGCCGGGCCCGTGTGGTGCAGGGCGAGACCCACGTCCAGGTACACCTGCTCGAACACCGCGGCGAGGTAGGCGGCCTGGCGGTGGTACGGCCAGCAGTGCAGCAGCAGCACCGGGACCGTGCCGGACGTCAGCCGCAGCCAGTCGGTCAGCAGGGCCGGGTCGGCGTGGTGCAGCCGCAGGTCGGCGTCGCCGAAACCGGTGTGCAGCTGCAGCGGCAGACCGAGGTCCACGGCGGTCCACAGCAGGTGCCGTACCAGGACCGGATCGGTGAGCCGGCCGCCGTCCGCGAGCCAGCCCCGGGCGGCCCCGGTCACCTCGGCGTCCGCCGGGCGCGCCGGGTCCAGGGCGAAGCCGGTGCGGTAGGCGGCCACCGACTTCACCGCCACCACGCCCGGCCGGCGTACGGCGTCCTCGGCGGCGGCACGGAAACGGACCGCGTACTCACCCGGCTCGACGCCCCGCGCGGCCACCGCCTCCGCCACCTGCTCCAGGCGTACGACCTCGAACGCGGCGGCACCGGAGGCCTCCGCCAGCTCGGCCGGGGAGGTGAGCGGATGCGGGGCGTAGCCGGTGTCCACGAGGAACGCCCGTGCTGCCGCGGCCCGCAGGAAGCGACGGTTGACCTCCTGCGGGCCCAGTTCCGTGCGGCGGGCCACATAGTCGGCCGGCGGCGCGTGCCGGGGCAGGTCCAGCAGGGGCGCGCAGTGGCGGCGTACGGCCAGACCGGCCGGGGTGTCGAAGGGCGAGACGCCGGGCCAGGCCTCGCCCTCGGTCAGCAGCGAGGCGAACTCCGCGGGCGCGAGGCCGGCCGTCACGGCGCCGTGGCAGTGGTGGTCCACCAGCTCCAGCTCGGCGAGGGCCTCGTGGACGGGTCCCGGCGTCGCCATGGTCAGTACACCCAGCGGTAGGCCGCCGCCACCCGCGCGTCGTCCAAGCCGTCGACGGCCGCCGCCTCGCCGAGCCGTACGGCGGTCACCGCGTCCGCGAGCACCGGGCCCAGCGCCGCCCGCAGCACCTCGTCCGCCCGGAACTCCCGGGCGGCCTGGGACAGCGACTCGGGCAGCCGCCGTACGCCGAGAGCCGCCGCCTCGTCCGGGCCGTACCGGGCCGGGTCGCCGGTGATCTCCTCCGGGAGGGCGAGGGAGGACCCGATCCCGTCCAGACCGGCGGCGATGACGCAGCCGAGGGCGAGATAGGGGTTGGCGGCCAGGTCGACCGGCTTCACCTCCAGGTTGGCCTCCTGCTCGCGGCGGCCCGCCGAGCCGGTGATCACGCGCAGCGCCGTCTCGCGGGTCTCCCGGCCCCAGGCGGTGAACACTCCGGCCCACTGGGACGGTTTGAGCCGCAGATAGCTGGCGGGACTCGGCGCGGTGACCGCCGTCAGCGCGGGCAGGCGGGCCAGGATCCCGGCCGCGAAGGACTCCGCCTCGGGTGTCATGCCGTAGCGGCGCTCCCCGCCCGCGTGCAGGTTCACACCCTCGCGCCAGCAGGAGACGTGGACATGTCCGCCGTTGCCGACCCCTTCGGCGGACACCGCGGGCGAGAACGACACCCTGAGGCCGTGCCGCTGCGCGACCGCCCGGATGGTCTGCCGGACCAGCACACTGCGGTCGGCCGCCGCCACCGGGTCCAGGGCGCCCGCCGAGACCTCGAACTGCCCGGCCGCGTACTCGGGATGCAGCTGGTCGACGGGCACGCCCTGGGCGTCGAACGCGGCCAGCAGATCGGCGGTGTAGTCGCTCAGCTCGACCTGCCGGATCGCCCCGTACGCCGGTCCCGACACCGCCGGCACGAACTCCCCGGGGGGTGCCGAGCCGAACCCGACCGCCCACTCGACCTCGATCGCCGCCTTGAAGGCGAGGCCGTGCCGGTCGGCGGCGTCGGCGACGATCCGGCGCAGAAAGGTTCGGGCGCAGCCGGGGTGGCGCTCTCCCTCCTGGGTGATCCGGTCCACCGGCGCCCACGCCCAGCCGGGCTGCCCGGCCAGCTCCACCAGCCGGTCCAGGTCCGGGTAGAGCCTGAGGTCACCGTCCGGGGAGCCGAGGACGTCGGTGGTGACGATCGAGTCGCCCGCGAGGAAGGTGTCGAACACCGGGGACATGCCGACACCCCAGGACACGGCCGCCTCCAGCCGCGCCGTCGGAACCGTCTTCACCCGGCAGACACCCGCGGTGTCCACATAGGCCAGCACGATCCCGCGCACGCCCCGCGCGGCGAGGTCGGCGGTGAGTCCCGCGACCCGGCGCAGATCCTCCGGGCGCCCACCGGGCACGGGGTCGGCAAGGGCGGTCATACGTCCTCCTCGGCCATACGTCCTCCTCGGTGTCGGTCCCGCCTGCGTCCTGCTCGGCGTCGGTCCGTCCGTGCCGGCGTCAGGGTTTCACGGCCACGGCACCGAACTGCGGCACAGCGGCGGCGGATTCCGCCCCGGCGCGCCACTGCGAGCAGGGCACCAGACCCGGCTCGAGCAGTTCCAGGCCCTCGAGGAAGCCGGCGATCTCCGCGCGGCTGCGGGCGGTGATCGGCGGGGTGGCGTTGGCATTCCAGAACTCCATCGCGGCCCGGTTGCCCTCGCCGCCCACGTCACTGTCGTAGGTCGGGTGGGTGAGGACCAGGTGGCTGCCCGAGGGCAGCGCCGCCATGAGCCGCCGCACGATGTCCCGGGCCTCGCCGGTGTCCAGGACGAAGTTCAGGATGCCCAGCATCATCAGCGCGACCGGCCTGGTCAGGTCCAGGGTCTCGGCGGCGCGCAGCAGGATGCCGTCCGGGTCGCGGACATCGGCGTCGACGTAGTCGGTGACGCCCTCGGGTGAGCTGGTGAGCAGCGAGCGGGCGTGCACGAGCACGATCGGGTCGTTGTCGACGTACACGACCCGTGACTCCGGGGCGATCCGCTGCGCGATCTCGTGGGTGTTGTCGACCGTCGGCAGGCCGGTGCCCACGTCCAGGAACTGCCGCGTCCCGCGCTCGGCGGCCAGGAACCGCACCGCCCGGGCCAGGAACTCCCGGTCCGCGCGGGCCACCGCCCGGATCACCGGGAACATCCCGGCGACGCGATCACCGACCCGCTGGTCGACCTCGTAGTTGTCCTTGCCGCCGATCCAGTAGTTCCACACCCGGGCGTTGTGCGCCACGGAGGTGTCCAGTTTCTCCGGTCCGGCTGTCGGGGAGTGGCCCTCGGTCACGTCGCCGCCCTTCTCCGGTTCTCGGTTCTCCGTCGTCATTGTGCCGCCCGGTGATCGCGCTGTCCCGGGAAACGCGCACCGTGGGCGGTTCGGGCCCGCTCCGGGACGTTTCGGTCCATGAACAACCGGTTCCGGGACGTTTCGGCGCACAAGGAACCGGTTCCGGGACGTCGCGGCCCATGAGGAACACTGGACCGGTACGCCGTCCCCGACCGGAAGCAGGACATGCCCGCCACGCCCACGCCCCTCCTCGACACCCCCGGCCTGCCCGCGGGCCCCGCCGACATCCGGCTGATCGTCACCGACATGGACGGCACGCTGCTGGACGACGACAAGCGGATCCCCGACGGGCTGTGGCCGATGCTCGCCGAACTGCGCAGGCGGGGCGTGCTGTTCAGCCCGGCGAGCGGCCGTCAGTACGCCACGCTGGCCGAGCAGTTCGCCGAGGTCGCCGAGGGCATGGTGTTCATCGCGGAGAACGGCACCTACGTGGTCCGCGACGGCGTGGAGCTGAGCTCCGACACGATGGACAGGGCCGCCGCCGCCGGGGTGGCCCGTACGGTACGGCGGCTGGTCGCGGGCGGCGTGGACGCCGGCGCCGTGGTCTGCGGCAAGCGGGCGGCCTACGTCGAGCGGACCGACGAGGCGTTCCTGGCGGAGGTGCGCAAGTACTACGCCGTGCACCGCATCGTCGAGGACGTCACCGCCGTCGAGGACGACGTGATCAAGGTCGCCCTGTTCGACTTCGGGTCCGCCGAGAACTCCACCGCCCCGGCCCTCGCGGAGTTCACCGCCACCCACCAGGTCGTCGTCTCCGGCGAGCACTGGGTGGACGTGATGAACCACACCGCGAACAAGGGCACCGCGCTGCGCGGTCTGCAGCGGGCGCTCGGCATCACGCCGGCGCAGACCATGGTCTTCGGCGACTACTTCAACGACCTGGAGATGCTCGACGCCGCCGAGTGGTCCTTCGCGATGGCGGGCGCCCACCCGGAGGTCGTCCGCAGGGCCCGCCACCTCGCCCCGTCCAACAACGACAACGGCGTGCTGCGCACCATCGCCCACGTGCTCGGGATCAGCGTGTAGCGGTGTGCGCGACCCCGGCCGGTGCCGGCCGGCGAAGGACGCCGACTCCGCCGTACAGCGAGACCGGCCCCGCGCCGTCCGCGGCTCGCTCGCCGCGCCAGGCGTCGACCGGTACGACGCCCGGCTCCAGCAGGTCGAGTCCCTCGAAGAACGCGGCCACCTCGTGCCGGGAGCGGGCGACCAGGGTCACTCCGCCCGCCGCGTACGCGGCGATGCCCTTCCGGACGTTCTCCGGCTCGAAGTCGGCCGTCATCATCGACAGCACCAGGCAACTGCCCGGCGCCAGCGCCTCGACCAGGGTCGACACGACCTCGTGGGCGCCGTCCTCGTCGGCGACGAAGTGCAGCAGCGCGATCAGGGACAGGGCCACCGGACGGCCGAAGTCCAGGACGTGGGCGGCCTGTTCGAGAATGGCGTGCGGATCGCGGGCGTCGGCCTGCACATACTCCGTCACGCCCTCGGGGGTGCCGCGCAGCAGCGCGCCCGCGTGGGCCAGCACGATCGGGTCGTTGTCGACGTAGACCACCCGCGCGTCGGGCGCCACCGACTGCGCGATCTGGTGCAGGTTCGGCTCGGTCGGTATGCCGGTGCCGATGTCCAGGAACTGGCGGATGCCGGCCTCGGCGAGCGCGCGCGTGGCCCGGTGCATGAACGCCCGGTTGGCGCGGGCGGCCCGCGGCGCGCCGCCTCCGTCCACGGCCGCGATCTGCCGGCCGAGCCGCTCGTCGACGGGGTAGTTGTCCTTGCCGCCGAGGAACCAGTCGTACACCCTGGCCGGATGGGGCCGTGTGGTGTCGATCTCCTGCGCGGCCGGCTCGGTCCCCGTCACGTGCTGCTCCTTCACTCCCGCCGGGATGCGAGCAGCAGTCTGACACGATCATCCGGCGCGGCGCAGACAGTCTTGGGCCACCTCCTTGTCGAGTGCGGCCCGCACCAACGCGGCGGCCAGCACGGCCGGTTCGGTGTCCCCGGCGAGCTCGGTCAGCTTGCCCGCGTCCTTCGGCAGGCCGAGCCGCTGGGCCCCGGAGAGCGCCTTGTCGTCCAGGTAGGGCGCGATCTCGTGCCAGACGCGCTGGGCCTCGCGCAGGAAGATGTCGGCGCCGGCCGGGCCGATCCCCGGCTCCTCCTGGAGCAGTTGCCTGAGCTCGCCGGTGTCGCCGTGCGCCTCCTCGTGCAGCCGGCGCAGGTCGCCTGACCAGCGGTCCAGCAACAGCTCGGCACCGTCGCCGAGTTGGGTGGCGGTGCGCTCGTCGTAGCGCCGGTAGCCGCCGCGGCCGAGCGCGTCCACCCGCTGCTGCCAGTCCGCGTCGGCCATGCGGCGCGGGCTGTCGAGGTGGTCCTCGTGCAGGGCCTGCGCGGCGGCCACCGCGACCGAGGCGCGGATCCGGGCGCTGAGCAGCAGGGACAGCACGAGCAGCCGGTACAGCGGCTGCGGGGTGTTCGTCAGCCTGATGCCGGCCTCCTCGGCGTAGGTCTGCCCGTACTCCGACAGCAGCTCGCGCAGGACTCGTTCGTCGCGGTTCATGGCTACGGCTTGAGCGGGTCGTGGCCCAGTGTCATCAGCCGGTGCCGGCGGCGGGTGTCCTCCGGCGCCGTCTCCGGCTCCGGCTCGTCCTCCATGTCCACCAGGTCTCCGACCGTGTCGACGACCTGGTGCATCACGCGGACGTCGTCGTCGGTGAGATCCGTACGGCGCTTCTGGAGGATGGCGAGGACATGCTGCCCGGTCTCCGTGCCCGCCTGCTCGGGCAGCGGCTCGGTCTCCTCGTCGGCGTCCCGGACCCGCAGCCAGGCCGCGAGCTCCGCCGAGGTCATGTTCACCACGCGGTGGAAGTCCTCCCACAGCGCTTCGATTTCGAGGGAGTCGGCCATGGGTCGCCCCTTCCGTGCGGGGGTGTCGTACTAGCTGGAGGCGGTCGCGCGCGGCTGGTTCTCGGCCTCGAACATCCAGCGCTGCTTCTCCAGGTCGGCGGTGACGGAGATCAGCAGGTCCTGCGTGACGGGGTCGGGCTTCGCCGTGGCCGCGATCCGTTCGCGGAGCCGCCCGACGATCGCTTCGAGCGCCGACACCATCAGCTCCACGACCTCGGTGTCGCGCAGCCGGCCGTCCTTCGTGCCGGGCAGCGCGAAGGTCGCGGCGACGGTCTCGGGCCGGCCGTCCGGGGGCACGCCCAGCGCGGCGGCGCGCTCGGCGACCGTGTCGGAGTGGGCGCGGGCCGTCGCCACCACCTCGTCGAGCTGGAGGTGGATCGACCGGAACCGCGGTCCCACGATGTTCCAGTGCGCCTGCTTCCCGATCAGCGACAGTCCGAGCAGGTCCACCAGGGTCTCCTGCAGGGCGGTCCCGGTGACGCCGAGCGCCTCCTCGGGCAGCGTGCTCTTCATCACCGTCATGGTGCGTCCGTCCCCTTTCGTCGCTTGCGTACGGTCGTGTCCGCAAGGGCGGGTGCCCAGCGCTCAGGGGAGCAAACAGGCCTGATCAGAGGGGCAGTGACCGGTCCAGGAAGCGGATCACCTCGGCGAAGACCTCCTTCTTGTCCGTCTCGTGGAACACCTCGTGCCGCGCCCCGGCGAAGATCCGCTCGGTCAGCCGGGAACCGGCCAGCCGCTCCACGCCGACCCGGCTGCCGGGCAGCGGCACCAGCCGGTCGTCGTCCCCGTGCAGCCACAGCAGCGGCAGCGCCCCGATGTCACCGCCATGTTCGACGGTCCGCAGAGTGCGTGCGAACGCCTCCACCGTCGGCCGCTTCATCGGCCCGTGCCACACCAGCGGATCGGCCGCGTAGGCGGCGCCGACGGCCGGGTCCCTCGAGAGCGCGGCCGGGCTCACCGGGGTGTCCGGGATCTCCGGCAGGGCCAGCAGCCGCCCGGGCAGCTCCCAGGCGCCGATCACCGGCCCGGACAGGATCAGCGCGCTCAGCTCGGCGCCGTACCGCTGGGCGTACCGGGCCGCGATCAGCCCGCCCATCGAGTGGCCGATCAGGACCAGCGGCAGGCCGGGGTGCTCGGTCCGGGCGAGGTCCGCCACCGTGTGCACATCGGTGACCACGTCCTCGAAGTCCTCGATCAGCACCCGCTCCCCGGCCGACCTGCCGTGGCCGACGTGATCGGGCCCGTACACGGCCGCCCCGTGCCCGGTCAGTACCGCGGCCGGCTCGTCGTACCGGCGCGCGTGCTCGCCGTACCCGTGCACCACCAGGGCGAGGTACCGGGGCGCCGGGTGCGGCCACTCGTGTACGGCGACCGGTCCGTGGGTGCCGTCGACGCTGTGCTCGCGGACGTGGGGCATGTCTCCTCCGGGTGACGCGGTGAAGGTCCGGGAGGATCTTCCCAGCAGGCCGGTCGGCGGTCTATAGTCCAAAACTAGCAGTGCTAATTAAGTGTTCCCGAGTGTCACGTGTTCCCGTGTGGTCCGCTGATCGACAGTGCCGTCGATCGGTCGTAGGTCAGGAGTCGAAGCCGTGCGTCCCGTCCACTTCGCGGCCGCCCGCCGCACCCCCATCGGCAAGCTGCGTGGAGCCCTCTCGTCCGTTCGCCCCGACGACCTGGCGGCGACCGTGATCCGCCACGTGGTGGCCGACGTGCCCGCCCTCGACCCGGCCCGGGTCGACGACGTCTACTGGGGCGCGGCCAACCAGGCCGGCGAGGACAACCGCAACGTCGCCCGCATGGCCGCCCTGCTCGCCGGGCTGCCCGAGTCCGTGCCCGGCGCCACCGTCAACCGGCTGTGCGCCTCCGGCCTCGAAGCGGTCACCACCGCAGCCCGCACCATCGCCGCCGGGGAGGCCGACATCGTGATCGCGGGCGGCTCGGAGTCCATGAGCCGCGCCCCCTTCGTGCTGCCCCGCCCGGACGAGGCCCTGCCACAGCGCATCGAGACCCACGACACCCGGCTCGGCTGGCGCCTGGTCAACCCGGCGATGAAGGAGCTGCACGGCCTGCTGTCCATGGGGGAGACCGCCGAGGAGGTCGCCGAGCGGTACGGCATCTCCCGTGAGCGGCAGGACGAGTTCGCCCTGCGCAGCCACCAACTCGCCGCCGCCGCACGCAAGAACGGGCACTTCGACGACGAACTCCTGCCCGTGGAGCGGCCGGACGGCATCGTGGTCGAGCAGGACGAGTGCGTCCGCGAGGACACCTCGCTGGAGAAGCTGTCGAGGTTGAAGCCGGTCTTCCGGCAGGGCGGCACGGTCACCGCGGGCAACGCCTCGCCGATGAACGACGGCGCGGCCGGGCTGCTCCTGGTCAGCGAGGAGGCCCTGAACGAGCTGGGCCTGGAATCCCTGGGCCGCTATGTCGCCGGCGCCTCCGCCGGGGTTCATCCCGACGTGATGGGCATCGGCCCGGTCCCCGCCACCCGCAAGGCGCTCGCCCGGGCCGGCTGGGGCATCGCCGACCTCCAGGAGGCCGAGTTCAACGAGGCGTTCGCCGCGCAGGCCCTCGCCTGCGTCGACCAGCTCGGCATCGACCCCGGCCTGGTCAACCCCACCGGCGGCGCCATCGCCCTCGGGCATCCCCTCGGCTGCTCGGGCGCCCGCATCCTGACGACACTCCTGCACCGGATGCGGCGCACGGGCGCCGAGCGGGGTCTCGCGACCATGTGCGTGGGCGTGGGGCAGGGGAGCGCGGTCCTGGTCGAGCGGCACTAGCGCTCTTGCGACGGGGGGATCTGGTCAGTCGAGCCGCAGCTGGGAAACGGAGCAGTACTCCATGGCAACCTTGTCCGTCGCCGCCATCCTCGCCGAGAACGCCCGGCGTCGCCCCGACAGCACCGCGCTGGTCGAGGGGGACCTGCGGCTGTCCTTCGCGGAGGTGTGGCGCAGGGCCCTGGCCCGGGCGGGCGCGATCACCGGGCTCGGCGTACGCCCCGGTGACCGGGTGGCGCTGATGGCCCCGAACACCGCCGAGTTCCCGGTCGCCTACTACGCGATCGCCGCGGCGGGCGGAGTCGTCGTCCCCGTCCACCTCCTGCTGTCGGCCGGCGAGGTCGAGCACGTGCTCAGGGACAGCGGGGCGACGCTGCTGCTCGTGCACCCGGCCCAGGCGGCGACCGGCCGGGCGGCCGCCGAGGCCACCGGCGTCCAAGTGGCCGTCCTGGGCGAGGAGTTCGACAAGCTGGCCGCCGGCGCCGAGCCGCTGCCGTCGTACGTCACCCGCGCCGCCGACGACCCGGCGGTGATCTTCTACACGAGCGGGACGACCGGCGTGCCGAAGGGCGCCGTGCTCAGCCACTTCAACCTCGTGATGAACGCGACTGTCAACGCCTTCGACGCCAACGACATCCGCGCCGACGACATCGCCCTCGGCGCGCTGCCGCTGTTCCACGCCTTCGGGCAGACGGTGTCGCTCAACTCCACCTGGCGGGCGGGCGCCACGCTCGTGCTGCTGCCCCGCTTCGACGCGGCCCGCGCCATCGAACTGATGGTCAAGGAGGGGGTGAACACCTTCCACGGCGTGCCGACCATGTTCGTCGCCCTCGCCGCGGCCGCCCCGGACGCCGGCGCGCTGCCCGCCCTGCGCGTGTGCGTCTCCGGCGGGGCCTCGCTCCCGGTCGCCGTACTGGAGCGGTTCGAGGAGGCGTTCGGGGCGAAGATCTACGAGGGGTACGGGCTGTCGGAGACCTCGCCGACGGCCACCGTCAACCAGCCCGTGTTCGGCACCCGGGCCGGCACCATCGGCCACCCGCTGTGGGGCATCGACGTGGAGATCGCGCGGGCCGAGGTGGAGCGCCGCATCGAGCTGCTGCCGCCCGGTGAGCTCGGTGAGGTCGTCATCCGCGGCCACAACGTCTTCTCCGGCTACCTCGGTCGGCCCGAGGCCACCGCGGAGGCCCTGGTCGACGGCTGGTTCCGCACCGGTGACCTCGGCACCAAGGACGAGCAGGGCTTTTTGAGGATCGTCGACCGCAAGAAGGACGTCATCATCCGCGGCGGCTACAACGTGTACCCGAGGGAGGTCGAGGAGGTGCTGATGCGTCACCCCGGCATCGCCCAGGTCGCGGTCATCGGCCTGCCCGACGAACTGCACGGCGAGGAGGTCTGCGCCGTCGTCGTACCGGCACCGGGCACCGCCCCCGACGCCGCCGCGATCACCGAGTGGTCGAAGGAGCACCTCGGCCGGCACAAGTACCCGCGGCGCGTGGAGTTCACGGACTCCATGCCGCTCGGGCCCAGCATGAAGGTGCTCAAGCGGGAGCTGCGGGCGCAGTACGCGGAACGGCCATAGCGGGCGGAAGGGATCGCGGCGAGGGCCGCGGTGCGGCGCGGCGGGGGGCGCGGCGGGTCGGGACGGGGCCAACTGGCGAGACGGTCCTTACGCCGGAGCTTGTCCGTACATAACATCGGTCCCCGCATGAACACGATGACGCTCTGGCACATATCCGGCTGGGGGTTCGCGGCGCTCGCCTTCGCGGCCCTGCTCGTCGGCTTCTCCAAGACCGCGGTGAGCGGGGCCAACACGGTCAGCCTCGCGATCTTCGCCGCGGTCCTGCCCGCCCGCGCCTCCACCGGGATCCTGCTGCCCGTCCTGATCGCCGGTGACGTGCTCGCCGTCCTCACCTACCGGCGGCACGCCCACTGGCCCACCCTGTGGCGGCTGTTCCCGGCCGTCGCGGCCGGGGTGGTGGTCGGCACACTGTTCCTGGTGTGGGCCGACGACGGGATCGTACGGACCTCGATCGGCGCGATCCTGCTGCTGATGGCGGGGGTGACGGTGTGGCGGCGGCGCACCGCGGACGCCGGGGAGGCGCCGGAGCAGGTCACCTCGCGCGCCGGCCGCGCCAAAGCCCGCTCGTACGGCGTGCTCGGCGGGTTCACCACGATGGTCGCCAACGCGGGCGGCCCGGTGATGTCGATGTATCTGCTGTCCGCCGGCTTCCGGAAGCTGGGCTTCCTCGGCACCTCCGCCTTCTTCTTCCTCATCGTGAACGTGTCCAAGGTGCCCTTCAGCGCGGGCCTCGGTCTGATCGACGGGCGCTCGCTGCTCCTTGACGCGGCGCTCGCGGTGTTCGTCGTGCCCGGAGCGTTGTTCGGCAAGTGGGCTGTGAACAGGATCAACCAGCGACTCTTCGAACAACTCGTGATCGCGGCGACGATCGTGGGCGGAGTGCAACTGCTCCTGCGCTAGCTCTCGGTGTCCTGGGCGAGCCCCAGCAGGGCCGGCAGGTCCGCGAAGGAGTCCAGCACGTGGTCCGGTGTGCCGCTCGCGTGCTCAAGGGTCTCCGGCTGGAACTTCCCCGTCCTGACGAGCACACCCGTGATCCCGGCCCGCTGTGCCGCGAGGACGTCCGACTCGATGTCGTCGCCCACCATCAGCGCCCGGTCCGCGCTCACCCCCAGCCGGGCCAGCGCCGCCTCGAAGAACGCCGGGGACGGCTTGCCCGTGACCTCCGCCTCCACCCGAGCGGCCTTCTCCAGCCCCAGCAGGAACGCGCCCGAGTCCAGTTGCAGCCCCTCGTCGGTGCGCCAGTACAGGTTGCGGTGCATGGCGACCAGCCGGGCTCCGCGCTGGAGATGCCCGAAGGCCCGGTTGAGCGCCGTGTAGTCGAACTCGGGCCCGGCACCGCCGAGAACGACCACGTCCGGATGCTCCTCGACGAGGGTGAGGTCACCGAGGTCCTCCCCGATGTCTCCGCTGTTGAGAAGGGCACAGCGGGCGCCCGGGAAGTGTTCGGCGAGGTGGGCGGCCGTGACGGCGGGCGCGGTGAGGACGTCCTCGGCGCGCACGTCGAAACCGGCGCCGCTCAGCGTCTCGGCGATCGACGCCCGGGTCCGGGACGTCGTGTTGGTCACCAGCGCCACGCCGAGCCCCGCCGCGCGGATCGCGCGCAGCGCCTCCACCGCGCCCGGCAGCGGCTTCCAGGAGACGGTGAGCACACCGTCGATGTCGATCAGCACGGCACGCACGGATTCGATGACCTCCATGACCGAAGACCGTAGCGACCCGCACGGCGGACCGTCCCGTACGACCTCGTACGCTCACCCCTATGCCCGCGCACGTCCTGATCCTCGGCGGCACCACCGAGGCCCGCCGCCTCGCCGCCGACCTCGCCGCCCGGACCGGCGTCCGGGTGACCACGTCCCTGGCCGGCCGGGTCGCGCGGCCCGGAGCGGTGGCGGGCGAGGTGCGGACCGGCGGCTTCGGCGGTGCGGAGGGCCTGGCCGACTGGCTGCGCGCGCACCACGTCGACGCCCTGGTCGACGCCACCCACCCCTTCGCCGAGACGATCACGGCCAACGCGGTCCGGGCGGCGGCGGCCACGGACGTTCCCCTGGTCCTCCTGCGCCGCCCCGGCTGGCGGCCGGGCCCCGGCGACCGCTGGTACGACGTCCCGTCCCTGGCGGCGGCCGCCGGCGTGCTGCCCGGCCTGGGCCGCCGGATCTTCCTGAGCACCGGACGCCTGGGCCTCGCCGCGTTCGCTCACCTGACGGAACTGCACTTCGTCGTACGGTCGGTCGACCCGCCCGAGCCGCCCATGCCGCCGGACACCGAACTGGTCCTCGCACGCGGCCCGTTCACGGTCGCCGACGAGACGGAGCTGCTGCGCGCCCACCGCATCGAGTTGCTGGTGACCAAGGACAGCGGCGGGGAGGCCACGGCCGCGAAGCTGACGGCGGCGCGGGAACTGGGCCTGCCCGTGGTCGTCGTACGGCGCCCCCCGCTTCCGCAGGGCGTGGCGGCGGTCTCCGATGTGGCGGGCGTACTGGACCGGCTCGGGCTCAGCCCGGAGTGAGGACCGACCGGCACGGTCGCGCCGCCGCCAGCACGCCCGGCGCAGCTACTGATCCCCTGGGTTTCTGCGCAGCAGATACGTGTCCATGATCCAGCCCTTGCGTTCGCGTGCCTCGGCCCGCAGCCGCTCGATGCGCGGACCGGCCTCGGCGATCGGGCCGGAGACCAGCAGCTCGTCCGGAGTGCCGAGGTACGCGCCCCAGTAGATGTCGATGTCGTCCTCGGCGTACTTCCGGAAAGCCTGGTGCGCGTCCAGCATCACGACCACGTCGTCCACGCCCTCGGGGAACCCCTCGGCCAGCCGCCGCCCGGTGGTGATCTGCACCGGCCGGGCCACCCGGTTCAGGCCCGTGCGGT
The DNA here is from genome assembly GCF_040298985.1 of Streptomyces sp. NPDC001093. Classification (NCBI taxonomy): domain Bacteria; kingdom Bacillati; phylum Actinomycetota; class Actinomycetes; order Kitasatosporales; family Streptomycetaceae; genus Streptomyces; species Streptomyces sp. NPDC001093. Next base: position 19,758 of record NZ_JBEPBF010000033.1, read on the forward strand.
GCCGCGCGACCAGGGCGGAGACACTGCTGATGCCGGGTATCACGTCGTACGCGAACGCTACCGCGCCGCGCTCCAGCACCTCCTGCAGAATCCCGAGCGTGCTGTCGTACAACGCCGGGTCGCCCCACACCAGGAAGGCGCCGGTGCCGTCCTCGCCCAGCTCGTCGGCGATCAGCCGCTCGTAGATCCCGGCGCGGGCGCTGCGCCAGTCCTCCACCGCCGGCGAGTACGCCGACCCGCCCGCCTTCCGGTCCCGCTCCGGGTCACGGGCCTCCACCACCCGGTAGGACCCCTCGGGCAGATGCGCGTCCAGCATGTCCCGGCGGAGCTGGGTGAGATCGCTCTTCACCTCGCCCTTGTCGAGCAGGAAGAACACGTCCGTGCTCCGCAGCGCCTTGACCGCCTGCAGGGTCAGCTGGTCGGGGTCGCCCGCGCCGATACCGATGACATGAATCTTTCGCACGCCCCGAGTCTGCCGCATGCCACTGACAGCGGGAGACGGGCCCGTCAGGAAAGGAGCCGGGGCGCCTCCTCCCCGGCGTCCACCGGCCGGTCCCGGGCCCCGCTCTCCACCCGCCCCGCCAGCTCCCGCGCCCACCGGACGAGCCCGGCGAGGTCGATCCCGTACGGCCGGTCCTCGCCCTGCCCGCTCTCCCATTCCGCGAGCGCACCCGCGCCCCGCCGCAGCAGCCGGGCCCCGCCGACGGCGTTCCCGCGCGCCGCGTGGGTGAGGCCCACCGCCAGCTGGGCGAGCCCCCGCCACAGCGTGCGCTCCTCCTCGGGCCCCGACTTCCAGGCGTCCTCGAACACCTCGTGCGCGTGGAACGGCCGCCCGGCGTCCAGCAGCGCCTGCGCCTCCGTGACCGTCTCCTGCGGCTGCCGCACGACACCCTCCGGCTGCCGGGGGACGCCCTCCGCGCCGTAGGGCAGCGGCCGGCCGAGCCCGTCCCGGGGCCGCGCGTTGCGTGCCCGCCCGTCCGGGTCCCGGTCCCTGGCATCCGATGCGCCCGCGTTCGTCATACAACCGATTGTCCCCGGCTCACCCCCGGCCCTCTTCGGCCCACCCCCGAAGGTGGGGTAAAGTGCTGTTCGCGCGATCACGCGGGTCACCGCGAGTGAGCGCAACGGGACGTGGCGCAGCTTGGTAGCGCACTTGACTGGGGGTCAAGGGGTCGCAGGTTCAAATCCTGTCGTCCCGACGGGAGCATCGCTCCAAAGTCGCAGATGAGGGCCCTGTTTCACCACGGTGAGGCAGGGCCCTTGATCGTTCCTGCCAGCTGTCGTGTCACATTTCGTCACAGATGCCTGATGATCACCAGAATGCCCCGGGCCACACCCTCAAGATGGCCGGGGCATTCTGCGAGAAGGAGCGAGTTCGCTCAGCACAGCACATAGTGACCGTGGCAGTCGCGTCCGCGATGTTCACGGACTGGTGCCCGGGCCGGGGGTAAGCGGATCCAGTCGAGCCCTGTGTCAGAAGTGTCCCGAAGACACCACTGGTACTGAAGGTGTACTGGCCGTTCCCACGGCAATCAAAGCGGAACGGACGAGCGGTGTTGATCCCGTTCAGAGGCACATCGACTGAAAACCTGCCGGCCTCGATGACGTCCTGTCCTTTGTGGATCTCGAAGTGTCCTGTGATCCGGCAGCGGCTTGCGTTCCAACCGATGGTCTGGCCCGCGTAGCACTTGGCGTCGATCTCGCCGTGGGGCCCACTGTAGTTGCCGACGCAGATCTTCCAATCAGCCGCAGTCCAGTTGTCCGAACTGCGGTTGTCGGTCTTCGGGCTGCATGCTTCCACCGACCGAGCCGCGACGGCCGAGGCCGGGGAGGCACCGAGCGCCACAGTGAAGAAACCCGCCAACAGCGTGCCTCCCCGAACTTCTCCGATCCTGGGGGTCGGGATGGACGTACACCCGCTTGGTGAAAGACAGGTCGCTGTGCCCGGCCCAGGCTGACACGACCGTGTCGGGCACACCGTTGTTGGCCATCCAGGACAGGCAGGCGTGGCGAGCATCGTAGAGACGGACTCGGCGGACGCCTGCCTCCTCCATGAGCTTCTGCGCTTCGCGCCGTAGCTTGTCTGTCTTAAACGGTCGGCCCCACTCGTCGACCACGACATAGCCGGAGTCCTCATAGGCCTCGCCGGCCTTGGCCTTCTCCTGCTCCTGGAGCGCGGCGAAGGTCTGGAGTGCAGTATGTACGGGCTTGGGCAACGGCAGCACTCGCTTGCCGTTTTGCGTCTTGGGCTGCTTCTCAACGACCTTATTTCGCAGGCCCTGCTCCTGGGTCCGGTCGTAGACGATGGTCCGAGTGTTGCCCACAGCGATGGTTCCTGAACCTGTGAGGTCCACGTCCTCCTTCCAGCGGGCCCCACATACCTCAGCGGGCCGCTCGGCGATGAGGGTGAGCAGCATAACGCCGAATAGGCGATGATCCTTGCTGGCCTCGATAAAGGCCTTCACCTCGGTCTCATCTGTTCGGCAACGTTACGAACGATCCAGCTTCGACGCACTGCCAGGTTGATCGCACAACAAATGTCTGGCGACGGGATTTCGAGGCTGTTGAGCTGCTTCAGGCCTATTCGGTGACCTGTAGGAACCCTGCGCGTCAAGGGCTACGCAAGCCGCCTCCGTACCTCCGCCGGCCCTTGACCCGAGAGGGAAGACCGCACGACACCGTCAATTAAGGGACGACTTCGGCGAACTCCACGTCTTCCTGGGCCCCGGCTTCGTCCTGACGGTCCGTCACGCGGACGCCCCCGACCTCTCCGCCGTACGCCGGCGCATGGAGGAGACGGTTGAACTTCACACACATGCCGGAGCTGCGCCGGGCGTTCGGGTATCCGTTCGCCATCGCGCTGATGGGCGTGGTGTGCGTGAGCCTGTACGTCGTCTTCAAGCGCCGCGACTGGCTCTGAGCCGTCCGCCGCCCGGCACATGGCTCGTACCCACCCGTGTTCATGGCGTGTTCTGTGCGTCACTTGATCGGCACAGTTTCAGCACCTGCCCCGCCGTACGATCGACCGCCCGTCAAGTGCGTGACCGTCGAAAGGCAAGAGCCCCCGGCATGGCGTACACAGCTCAAGAGCAACAAACCGCGTCCCTGGCAGATCTGTCGTTCGAGGCTTTCGGTGTGATGACGGCTCGGCGCGGGGCCGAGCAGGTGCCTCTCGGTCCCCCACGGCACCGGGCCGTGCTGGGACTGCTGCTGATCCGGCTGGGCCAGGTGGTGCCCGCCGATCAGCTCGTCGACGAACTGTGGGGCGACAGCCTCCCCAGACGCCCGCAGGCCACCCTGCAGACGTACCTGTCCCACCTGCGGCGGGTGCTGATCGGACAGCACGGGCCGATCGCCCCGCTGCGCTACCAGGCCCCCGGGTACGTCCTGACGGTGGAGCCGGGCACGTTCGACCTGTCCCGGTTCGAGAGCCTCGTCTCGCGGGGGCAGCGCCATGTGGCCGACGGCCGGCTCCAGGACGCCCGCGACGTGTTCGACCAGGCGCTGCGGTTATGGCGGGCCGACCCCTTCCTGGACCTCGCGGCCTACACCCCGCTCGCGGAGGAGGCGGCGCGCCTGAGCCTCCTGCGGACCACCGCCGTCGCGGCCCACGCCGACACGCTGCTCGCGCTCGGCGAGGCCGGTGACGCCGTCGCGCTGCTGCGCCGCGAGGTGTCCCTCCAGCCCACCGACGAACGCCTGGTCGGCAGCCTCATGACGGGCCTGTACCGCCTGGGCCGGCAGGCCGAGGCGCTCCAGCTGTACGACCGGACGCGCGCCTACCTCTCCGAGGAACTCGGGGTCGCCCCGGCCCGCGAGCTCCAGCGCGTCCACCTCGCCCTGCTGCGCCACGAACTCGACGACCAGGCGCCCGCCCCGGCCGCCGTCGAGGTACGCGTCCGGCCCGGCACCGTGGCCGAGCGGGAGGCGGAGGGGCCCGCGCCGGCGGACGGTCCGGCGGCCGTCCCCGAGGCCGGACAGCGGGGTACGGCACCGGCGGCCTGGTCCGCCTTCCCCTGCCGCGACGACGCCCTCGACGCTCTGCGGTCGTCCATCACCGGTGCCCTGCGCGGCAGCGGGCACACCACCGCCGTCGTCGGCGAGGCGGGCGTCGGCAAGACCGAGCTGGTGGCGCGGGCCACGGACCAGGCACGGCCGCCGCACCCGCAGGCGGAGGTGATCCGCGTCAACTGCCGCGGCAGCGAGGGGATGCCCGTCGGCTGGGTGTGGCAGCAGGTGCTGCGCCGGCTCGAAGTCCCGTACGGGGTGTCCTTCGACGGCCTGCGCCAGCAGTGCGTCGAACGCCACCCGGTGACAACGCTGTCGGGGCACCCCGCCGACCCGATGGACTTCCTCACCCAGGACGCGCTGTGCGAGGCGATCCTCCAGTGCGCCGACGACAGCCCGCTCCTGCTCGTCCTCGAAGACGTGCACCGGGCGGACCGGCTCACCCTCGGCGTGCTCGGCCTGCTCAGCAACCGCACGCAGGGGCGACCCGTCAGCGTGGTGATCACGGTCCGCGAACCCGGTCTCGGGGCCGGGCCCGAGACCGACGGCCCGCTCGTCGACCTCCTGGCCGACTCCCGCACCAAGGTCGTGCACCTGGACAACCTCACCGAGGACCATGTTCGGGCCGCGGTCACGGCCCAGGCCGGGCCCGGCGTCGACGCGTCCGTCGTACGGGCGCTGTACGAGCGCAGCGCCGGCAACCCCTACCTCCTCGACCAGTTGCTCGCCGACGCCGGCGGGGCGCGGCGCCTGCGCGATCCCCGTGCGGCCGACGTCGTGCGCGCCGGGATCCCGACGGGCGTCCGCAGCATGCTGCGCCGGCGGTTCGCCGGGCTGCCCCCGCGCGTCCTGCACCTCCTCCAGTGCTCCGCCGTGCTCGGCGGCGAGGCGGCGCTGGCCTCGCTGACCGCCATGCTGGACGACGGCGGCGCCGGCCACGACGTACTGGAGGAGGTCCTGCGGACCGGGCTCATGCGCAGCGACCCCGACGACCCGCACCGGCTCGTCTTCCGCTACGGCCTCATCCGCGACGTCCTCCTGGCGGAGATGCGCCGCCAGGAGCGGGCGGCCCTGCACGCGCGCGCCGTCGGTGTGCTCGGCGCCCGCCACGGCGGCTCTCCCGAGGCGAGCGAGCAGATGGCCGAGCACGCCTGGCAGGCCGCGCTGGCCCTGCCGGCCGAGGACGTGCTGCCGCACCTCAGGCGCGCCGGCGAACAGGCCATCGGCGACGGCGACTACCGGCGTGCGCAGACCTGGTTCGAGCACGCTCACACCCTGCTGGCCGCCGCGCCCCGGGACGGTGACACGGCGTCGGAGCAGACGCTGGACCTGCGCACTCAACTCCTCTCCACGGCGACCGTCACCCGCGGCTACAGCGACCACGAGGTGGCGGCCGAGGCTGAGCGCATCCGGAAGCTGTCCGCCGCCACGGCGGGCCGGACCATCGAGGAGGGCGCCATGCTGCTGCGGCAGTTCGTGGCCGAACTGGTCACCGGCCGGCCCGCCGAGGGCGCCCGGCAGGCGGAGCAGCTGCGCGCCCTCGCCGAGCGGTCCGGCGCCCTGGAGATCCGGTTCTACGAGCGGATCGCCCGCGGACTGCTCCTGTTGCCGAGCGAGACCGGCGACGCGCTCACCGCCCTGACCGAGGCCGAGCGGGTGGCCGAGAAGCTGACCCCCGAACAGCGGGAGGGCATAACCCTCCGCTCCCAGCACGGCCCGCGGTTCATGGCCATGAACCACCGCGTCCTCACCCTGTGGCTGCTCGGCGCCACCGACGAGGCGCGCGCGCTGTGCGAGGAGCTGCTCGTGGCCACCGGCCGGGACGGCACGCCGGTCGACCAGGCGAGCGCGTACTACTTCCACTCCCTGATAGCGGCCCTGGACGAGGACCCCCACGGGGCGGCGGCCTCCAGCGGCCGGGGCCTGGACATCGCCCGCGCCCACGGGCTGAGCCACTGGACCCCCATGCTCCGGGTGTGCCGGAGCTGGGCGCTCCAGCAGACCGGCGAGGCCGCCGCGCTCGACAGCCTGGAGTCGGCGATCGCCGAGCTGCGCGAGCGGCGCCTGCTCATCCGGCTGCCGCTCCACCTGGGCCTGCTGGCCCACGCCCAGCACAGCAGCGGGGCGGTCGAGGACGCCCGGCGGACGCTGCGGTCGTCGGCCGCGGAGGTCAGGTCCCGGGGGGAGTTCGCCTATGTGAGCCGCACTCTGCCGTTCACCCGGCTGTGTCCCCTGATGTCCGCTTCGTAGCGGCCGGGTCGCCGGTTCCCTCGCCGCTCAGCCGGCGGCGGGCCTGACCGGCCTCGGGGTGGCCGAGTCCGTCGAGGATCCGCACCGCCTCCCGCCACAGGGGCAGGGCGGCGGCGCGGTTTCCCCGGGCCTCGTGGGTGTCTCCCATGTGCAGAAGGGTGTCGGCCTCCAGGTAGCGGTCGTTCATGTGCTGGTAGAGCTTCAGGGCGCGCTCGTAGCAGCAGAGGGCCTCCTCGTGGTGGCCCATGTGGTGGTGGGCGTACCCGAGGCTGTCCCAGGCCGCGGCCTCGCCGTTGGTGTCGCCGCTCCCCTGGTGCAGGGCCACCGCCTGGGCGCACACGGCCACGGCCTGCTCGTAGGCGCCGTTCAGGATGTGGGTCCATCCCGTCTCGTTGAGGACGAGCGCCCGTCCGGTGAGGTTGCCGGCCGCCCGGTACAGGTCGAGGGCCTGCGCGTAGTGGCGCAGGGCCGCCTCGTGGTCCTCGCGGACGTTGGCCAGGAAGGCCAGCGACCGGTGCGTGCGGGCCTGGCCGCCCTGATCGCCGAGTCCGGTGAACAGGGCCATCGCCTCCTGGAGTTCGCTGTCGGCCCGGTCGTCCTGGGTGAGGCGCCCGTACGCGAATCCCAGGGCCCGGCGGGCCTTCGCCTCGCGGCGCCGGTCCTGGAGCGCGAGGGCGGCGTCCACGGCGATGGACTGGATGTCGATCTGGTCCTGCCAGCGGCCCCTGCGGTCCAGGTACAGCTCCAGGGTCTGGGCCAGCAGCCAGGCGCGGTCCGGGTAGCCCGTGCTCCCGGCCCGCTCCACGGTGGCCAGCAGCACGGGCAGTTCCCGCTCCAGCCAGGCCGCGGCCGAGGCCGGGTCCGTGAGGGGCTCCAGTTCGACGCCCGGTTCCGCGGGGGCGTCGGGTGCGGCGTCGATGCGGTCGGGCGTCAGCGCGGTCGTGGCGGCGTGGGCGCCGTGGACGTAGTGGTCGAGCAGCCGCCGTACGGCCGCTGCGCGCGTGTCGGCGTCGTCGTGGTCCTGGAGCTGCTCGGACGCGTAGATCTTGAGCATGTCGTGGAAGACGAAGCGGTTCGGCAGCGGCCGGATCATCAGGTGGGCGTCGGCGAGCCTGGCCAGCAGCGTCGTGGTCCGGCGCGGCGGCAGCGCGGCCAGGCTCGCCGCGGCCGAGGCGGACAGATCCGGTCCGGGGTGCAGGGACAGCAGCCGCAGGAGCCTGGCCGCCTCGGGGCCGAGGCCGTCGAGGGACCAGGAGAAGACGGTGCGCAGGTCGGTGTAGGGGTCGTCGTCGGCGAAGGCGTCGAGGCTGTCGTGGCCGGCCCGGAGTTCGGCGGCTATGGAGGCGAGGGAGAAGCCGGGCAGGGTGGCCGCGCGCGCCGCGATGACCGCGAGGGCGAGGGGCAGGCGGTGGCAGAACTCCACGATCGCGTCGACGGCCTCGGGTTCGGCGGCGGTGCGGTCCTGGCCCAGGTGGCGCGCGAGGACCTCACGGGACTCCGCCTCGCTGAGCGGGCCGAGGATCAGGGGGGCGGCTCCGTGGGTGGCGACGAGGCCGCGCAGCTGGGTGCGGCTGGTGATGACGACGAGGCAGGTGCTGCTGCCCGGCAGCAGGGGGCGTACGTGCTGCGAGTCGCGCGCGTTGTCGAGGACGATCAGAACCCGGCGGTCCGCGAGGATGCTCCGGTAGAGGGCCATCTGGGAGTCGAGGTCGGCGGGCAGGTGGCGGGCGGAGACGCCGAGGGCGATGAGGAACGAGCGCAGGGCCTCCGCGGCGGTGACGCAGGGTCCGCTCGCGTCGAAGCCGCGGAGGTTGACGTAGAGCTGGCCGTCGGGGAACCGGGGCGCGAGGCGGTGGGCGAGGTGCACGGCGAGGGCCGTCTTGCCCACGCCGGCCATTCCCTCGATGGTGTTGATCACCGCCGAGCTGGTCGCGGAGGCTTCGTCGAGCTTGTCGAGGGCGCTGGTGATCCGGGCCAGTTCGTCCCGGCGGCCGACGAAGGTGCGCAGGTCCAGCGGGAGTTGGGTGGGACGGACCACAGCCGGCGCGTTCGGCGGCGCGGGGTTCTCCGCAGGCGGGGCTTCCCGGCGCTCGTCCTTCGGTGTCGCGGCCTGTTCCGAGCTGCGCAGCAGGCTCGCGTGGGCGAGGCGGAGCTCGCGGCCCGGCTCGATACCGAGCTCGTTCCTCAGCCGCAGGCTCATCTCCTGGAACAGGCCGACCGCCTCCGCCTGACGCCCCGTCCGGGCGAGCGCCTGGATCAGCCGGGCGTGCACCGCCTCGTCCAGTGGGTACTGTGCGACCGCCCGGTGCAGCAGGGGCAGGACCGGGGCGGGTGTGCCCAGCGCCAGCATCAGGTCGGCGCCCTCGCGCAGGGCCGCCAGGTGTTCGCTGTCGACGGCGGAGAACAGGGGGTGAACCCGGATGTCCGGGGAGACTCCCTGCGCTGCTTCTCCGCGCCAGAGGGAGAGGGCCTGGGTGTAGAGCTCGGCGGCGGCGCTCACCTTGCCGTCGTCGTCGGCGTCGCGGGCGCGGGCGAGAAGTTCACGGAAGCGCAGCAGGTCGAGGGTGGTGGCGTCGGCGTCGATGCCGTACCCCCCGGCGCGGCGCACCAGCAGGGCGCCCGGGGCGCGGGGCGGGAGGTCGGGCTCCAGCAGTTTCCGCAAGGAGCCGATGTGGCGGTGGACGACGTTCACGGCGCTGTTCGGAGGGTCGCCGTGCCACAGGACGTCGACGATCCGGCTCAGGCCGACGGTCTGTCCGGCGTGCAGCAGGAGCAACGCCAGCAAGGCGCGCTGCTTCGGTGGTCCGAGGGGTAACTCGGCGCCTCTTCGCCACACTTTGACCGACCCCAGGACCGCGAACCGCACGTGATGATCCTGGTCTTCTCTCATCTTCACTGGTCCCGGTAGGAGGATCCTGAACGCTCCAACCCTAAAGGCTGTCCCGCAATGATCAACTGAGTCGATCGTTCAGCATCGGGCACGGCCGCCTCCGGCGGTCTGTCCGGCGAGCGCGAGGTTGTGCAGGCGGGCTGTGCCAAGCATGGCGTGATGAACACCGTCTCCCCTCAAGCGGCAGTCGCGGAGGATCTTCCGGTTCTTCACGCGGGCGAAGGCGTGCTCGACACGAGCACGGACCTTGCGGTGTGAGCGGTTGTGCTCCTCTTTCCAGGCCGGGAGTTCCGCCTGGCCGGGCTCGTGACGCTGCGGGATCCCCAGGCCAGTGCCACGGGAACCGCCGTGCGCGATCACCGTGGTGTCGCCGACGGCTGCCTTCGCTCCGGACAACTCCCACGCCCTGCAGTCGTTGATGAGCACGGTGTCCTTGCGGAAGTGTCTGCGCGTCCGCAGGGCGAGCAGCGGTGCGAGGCGGTTGATGATGCGGTCGGCCGCGGACTTCGAGATTCCGAACAGCGGCGCCGGCCGGCGTGGCGTCAAGTCGGTTCGCCAGTACGCCGCGACCAGCAGGAGGCGGTCCTCCAGGGGCAAGCTCCATGGCCGACCACGCCGGACCGCGTCCGCTCCCGCGCGGCGCATGGCGTTCACCAGTTTGCCGAAGCGGCGCGGGCTCAGCCCGGTGAACGGACGTATCCAGGACGGCTTGACGCCGTGATCACACCTGCCACGAGAAGATCGTCCCACCGCGTTGCGAACTGACCGATACGGAGGCGCATGTGGAGACGGACTTGGTGAGTCGTCTGGAAGAGGCGGCGGATCGTTTCGTGATCCCCCTGCGTATGAACGAAGGGTTCGATGAGCAGGCGCTCCTTCAGCTACAGGAGCAGATCGATCGCTGCGGGACGGCGTGGAGGAAGGAAGCCCACGTACCGAAGCGTGCGGCGTTGATCCTCGCCGAACTCCACCCAACGATCGAGGCTTGCGCCTGGCTGTACGAAGGGAACATGCGTCAGCGGATCCAGGAGGCAGGAGTGATGGTGTCTGAGGCAGTGATCGCTGCTCTGGACTGAGCGCCTCCCACGCCGTCGAGATACGTACGTGCAGCAGGCGCTGGGGACGAGCCCAGTGTTGCGGGACAACTCTTGGTTCGTGATCTTCCTCGCCGTGCGGCCCGTCAACGAGGGTGTCTGGTCCGGGACGGGTGGTCGTAGCGCCGTTCGTTGTAACTGAGCATGTCGAGGAGGCCCCGGGCGGTGAGCCGCTGCCGGTTCCCGGCCCGATCGCGCGCCCGGGGAATCGGCACCCCTGCGGGGTCGGCCCAGGTGAGCCGGCCACGGTCGTCGATGCGGGCCCGGCAGCGGTTCGCGTTGTCCTGGTGCAGGCAGAACGGGATGTCGAGGTGCCCGAGGGTGAACGCGCGGACGAGCGCCTTTCCGACATCGCTGCCGAGGGTCAGCGTGTGCGTGATGATCGCCTGGGCCTCCTCGTAGATCCCGGAGTCCGGAATTCCGGCCGGTTCGGCCACCGCCTCCCGCTCGGCCGCCCTCGCGGCGCGTTCCAGGGCGTCGACGTTCTCCGTGATCGACGGGATTCTGCTGGCCTCCACCGCGGTCTTGACGATCAGCCGCTCGGTCCCGGATCTGGCGGCGAGCCTCGCACTCGCTTCGAGCAGCCCGTACGCCCCCTGTCGGCTGCGGGGATAAACGCCCATGTAGGTGTACAGGACGGCGTGCCAGTCGGTGTCTCCGAGCCATTCCTTCGCCAGGGCGCGCAGGGCGTGGATCGCCTCGATGTCCTGTTGCTGATTCGTCTGCTGGGCGTAGCTGACGGAAATGTCCCGCAGTCCGTGTTCGCGGAAGAACAAGCCTTCCAGAATGCTCAGGGAGATCAGCAGGCTCGGCGGGCACAACTGTCCCAGCATGCAGCCGCCGAAACTCTCCAGATGCACCGGTTTGCTGATTCCCGCGAGCATCTCGCAGCATTCCGCCCAGGCGTCGACGGCTTGCGCCAGAGGGACGCGGCTGTACGGCAGACAGTAGGAGACAGGGCCGCCTTCGGTGGCGTCGGCGCCGGCCGCCACCAGTCCCTCGAACAACTCGCGGGGCAACGCCGAGCCGTGCCTCACCTGCACCGGGAAATCGTCGCCCGCGATCCCGGCGAGCACCTCGCGGGTCACCGCCGCGCCGTGGGCCACCAGCGGGAACCCGTTGAGGTCCGCGCCCTTCTCCAGAGCGAGAAGGGCCGAGGCGTGATCGTTCACCCGTGTGTAGCTGTCGACGGTGATGGTGCCCACCGTGGCCGCGTCGACGTTCCTGACCGCATCGAGTCCCGCGCGCATCTGCTCGACCGTGCCGAACCCCATGCGCGGCTGGACGACCACTTTCCCTTCGCTCGACGCCCGCCGGACGAACCGGGTGAAGCGTCCGGGTCCGGTAGGAGGTGCCATCAGGTACTCCGGATTTCCGTGGAGGCGACGCGTTTCGGCGCGGGCGGGCCCAGTCCGAGGCAGTCGAGGAACCGGTCGAGATCGGCGTCCGCCTCGAACACCGCGTCGAAGCCGTTCGCGACCAGTTCCGCCCGGGACCCTGCGTGCCGGGAACCGTGGACGCCGAGCTTTCCGCCGATGACGACTTTCATGGAGGCGAGCCCCGAATGCCCGCGAATCTTTCTGATCAGCCGTAGGCCGTCGATATGGCCGTGCCCGTTGACCGTGCTGATGACCAAGGCGTCCGGACGGATTCTGAGGCATTCGGACATGACCAGTTCGTCCGGAGTGCACGCGCCGAGGTTGACCACCTGTCCGCCGTTCTCCTCAAGCAATAACTGGAGAAAAACGAGGTTCCACATGTGGGAATCCGACGAAACGCTGGTCACGACGAATGTCCTTCCGTTTCCACGGGAAACAGAATTCACGGGCGGTTCATCTCGGCCGCTGCCAGGAACGCGTCATTGTCCTCCGCGGTTCCTGTCGTCACGCGCACGCCGTCACCCGGATAGGGCCGTACGTCGACTCCGGCCGACGCGCACGCGGCGGCGAACTCCTGGGCACGAGCGCCGAGCGGCAGCCAGAGGAAGTTCGCCTCCGAGGGCGGCACGTCGAATCCCAGGGCGAGCAGCGCGGCGCGGACGCGGTCCCGTTCGGCGGCCGTGTCCTGGACGCGGCCGAGGAGCTCCTTCTCCGCCGCCAGCGACGCGACGGCGGCGGCCTGGGCGACGTCGCTGACGCTCAACGGCATGACCATGCGCTGGACGCGGGAGATCAGGCCGGGCTCCGCGAGCAGGTAGCCGACGCGCAGGCCGGCGAGGCCGTACGCCTTGGAGAAGGTGCGCGCGACGATCAGGTTCGGCCACGAGGTGAGCAGGCGGGCACCGAGGCCGGGGTCCCGCGCGTATTCGCAGTACGCCTCGTCGAGCACGACCAGGCACGTGCGCGGGACGGCGTCGAGGAACCGCAGGAGGTCGGCCTCGCCCGACGCGGTGCCGGTGGGGTTGTTGGGGTTGCAGAGCAGCACCAGGCGGGTGTGCTCGTCGACCGCCGCGGCCAGGGCGTCGAGGTCGTGCCCGTCCTCGGCCAGCGGGACGCGTACCGTGCGGAATCCGGCGAGGTCCGCGAGCACCTCGTAGCCGTCGAAGGACGGCCACGAGTAGGCGACGGCTGCTCCCGGTTCGGCGGTCACCGTGAGCAGTGCCTGGAGGAGCGTGATCGATCCGGCGCCCACCGCGACGCGGTCCGGGGAGAGGTCGTAGTGCCGGGCGAGTGCGGCGCGCAGCTCTCCGCAGGCCGGGTCCGGGTACCGGTTGGCCTCGGTGGCGGCGCGGGTGATCGCGTTCAGCACGGACTCGGGGGGCTGGAACGGGGTTTCGTTGCGGGCGAGTTGGTGGGCGGGGGCGGGGTGGTCCGGGGGGAAGCCGTCCTCGCCGCCGAGCAGCCGGGCGAGTCCGGCGTCCTGGGGAGCTCCCCCTCCGGTGCGCTTCTCCAGGAACTCGGCGATGTCCGCCAGCGTCTTGAGGCCGAACAGGTCCTCGTCGGCGATGGTGACGCCGAGGCGCTGGCTGAGCGCCAGGGAGAGTTCGAAGGTGGCGAGGGAGTCCAGGCCCGCGTCCTCGCGGCTCGCGTCCGGGGACACCTGGTCGGCCTCCACGTCCAGCTCCTCGATCATGATCGTCTTCAGCAGTTCGTACACGGGTCCTCCGGTCCGATCGCCGGGCCGCTACGCGTCGGCCGGCTTCCTTCGGGGCGTCTTCCAGCGCTCGGGCACCGCGTTGGTCCGGTGCTCCCAGACGACGTTGTCGTCCCACCACTCCTCGATCCGCCGCAGCTCCGCCCCGGTGTCCGGCTCGGTGAGCCGGAAGACCATCTCGGCGACGGGCCGGCCGAGTCCGGGGGAGCTGCCGTAGAGGCGTCCGACGTCGCCGCAGGGCCGGTAGCTCACCGTCCCCGGCAGCGGGCACGTGTCGGGCAGCGCGCGCAGGACTCCCTTGGCCGGCGGGAACCAGACGAAGCCGAGCCGTTCGCCGGTCGGGCGGATCTCGACCTGGTCACCGCGTCCGGCCTGGCCGAGCAGGCTCGCGCCGTAGAAGTTCATACCCAGCACGGCTTCGTGGACGTCGGTGACGAGGGCCGCGCCCGCCCGGCAGGCGATCTCGCAGACGACCACGCGGTCGTCGGCGGTGTGGAACAGTTCGAGGTGGAAGGCGCACAGGTCGGGTACGGCGGGCAGCGCGGCCACGACCTGCCGCGCGGTGCTGCGCAGCCGCTCGGACAGGGGGTGCTCGTCGGGCATCATCCCCGTCATGGTCGGGGCGTCGTAGGCGACCGAGAACCAGTCGGAGTACAGGTTGCGGGAGGGCACCGCCAGCACCACCTCGCCGTCCTTCATGAGGCCGTTGACGTGGTAGAAGTCGCCCTCGACCCAGGCTTCGGCCAGCCGGGGGGTTCCGGTGGCACGCTCCGGGAGAGCGCGCAGGTCCTCTTCGTCCATCAGGACCACGGTGCCGTTCGACGCACCGGAGTCGAGTTCCTTGACGACGACCGGGAAGCCGACCTTCCACGTGAACTCGGCGAGTTCGTCGTTGGACCGGAACTTGCGCATGGGGGCGACGTCGATGCCCGCCGCCGCCAGGGTCGACTTCATGACGTGCTTGTCCCGGTACGCCGTGGCCGAGGCGAGGCTCTGGCCGGGCAGGCCGAGCTCGGCCCGCATGCGCGCCGCGCGCAGCACCTCGCGCTCGCCGAGCGACAGGATCCGGCGTACGCCGAACCGCCGGGCGAGGTCCAGGAGTTCGGCGTCCGGCAGCTCCCAGAGGTCGGGCACCACCTCCAGGTGGAGGAAGCGCTGAGCGTACGCGGCGATGTCGGCGGAGGGGATGTCCGCTCTCGTGGTCACCACGACCAGCTCCCGCGCGGCGTCGGGGAACCACTCGTGCAGGCGCGAGACGATCTCCTTGGTGTTCAGCAGGAGAAACGGCCCCTGTTCGGCCTTCATGTGCATCCATTCGATCAGTCGTCGTTTCACGGTCTTCCAGGCCGGTCGGGGAAGCCGGCCGCGCACGCGTCAGGCGTCCGTGCCGAAGTAGCGGTCCCCGAAGTCCCCGATGCCGGGCAGCATCCACGCGTCCTCGGTCAGCCGCTCCTCGATGGCGGAGGTCACGATCCGCACCCGCGGGTACTGCTCGCTGACGGCGGTGATGCCCTCGGGGACGGTGATGAAGTTGACGAAGACGATGTTCTCCTCGGGCACGCCGAGGTCCGTCAGCACCCGCAGCGCCGCCAGCGCGGTCCCGCCGGTCGCCATGACCGGGTCGAGCAGCAGGACGTGCCGCCGGGCGATGTCGGCGGGCAGGGCGGTGTAGTAGAGGCGGGCCTCCTTGGTCGTCTCGTCCCGCTGGATGAGGATCTTCCCGATCCTGATCCCCGGGCAGACGTCCCGCAGTTCGCCCTCCATGCTCTCCCCGGCGCGCACCACGGTGACCCCGCACAGCCCGGAGGCGAAGCGCAGCCCCTGGTAGGCGGCGCCGGTCGGGGTGCGGACCTCGTGCGGCTCGAAGGGCAGCAGGTCCATGCCCGCCTCGATCAGCAGGCGGATGATCCGGCGCGCGTAGCGGACGAAGTCCTCGCGGCGGGCGTCCCGGTCGCGGATCGCGGTGTGCAGGGCGCGCAGTTGGTCGGTCTGGGGCAGCAGACGGACGTTGGTGCCGAGGTACTTGTCGATCGAGGGGGCGGTCGGCGCGGTCATGGGGCAGCTCTCCTCAGGCCCTCGGAAGGAATTTCACGGGAAGCGAGTCGAACCCCCACAGCAGGTTCGAGCGCAGGCGGCGGACCTGGCCGGCGAGTTCGGCGACCTCGACCCGCGCCAGGATTTCCTCGAACATCACCGTGAGTTCGAGCTTGGCGAGCGAGGAGCCGATGCAGTAGTGGTTGCCCTGGATGAAGCCCAGGTGGCGGTTGGGTTCGCGCTCGATGTCGAAGCGGTCGGGGTCGTCGAAGACCTTCTCGTCGCGGTTGGCCGAGGGCAGCCACGCGACGACGTGGTCCCCGGCGCTGATCAGCTCGCCGCCGAACTCGACGTCCTCGGTCGCGGTGCGCAGCGCGTGCATGACGGGCGAGGTGTAGCGCACGATCTCCTGGATCGCCGAGGGCATGAGGGCGGGCTCGTCGCGCAGGCGGTGCCACTGGTTCGGGTTGTCGATGAGGGCGAGCAGTCCGCCGACGGTGGCGTGCCGGGTCGTCTCGTTGCCGCCGGAGACCAGGGCGTCGCAGTTGTAGAGGATCTCCTGGTCGGTCAGCGGGGCGCCGTCGATCTCGCCGCACACCAGGGCGCTCATGAGGTCGTCCTTCGGCTCCCGCCTGCGCTGCGCGGCGAGGTCCTGGAAGTGGAGCAGGATCTCGGTGTGGGCCTGGATCTTGCGCGCCTCCTCGGCCTCGTCGAGGGCGGTGGAGCTCCAGGCGAAGCGGGTGCGCTCGACCATGAAGTCCCAGTCGGCGGGCGCGACGCCGAGCATGTCGCAGATGACCGAGACCGGCAGTTTCTGGGCGACGCGCGTGAACTCGCACTCCCCTGCGGCCAGCGCCTCGTCGATGGCCTTGGCGGCCGTCTTGCGCATGGTGGCCTCCAGCCGGCTCACCATGCGCGGGGTGAACGCCGAGCTCACGACCTTGCGGATCTTGTCGTGCCGGGGCGGGTCGGTGATGTTGAGCATCTTGCCGGCCGCGGCGGCGAGGACCTGCGGGTCGGAGTCGAGGCGCATCCCGTTCTGGGAGCTGAACACGCGGGGGTCGGTCAGCATGTCCGTGCACAGGCCGTGGGTCATCACCGCCCAGAAGTGCTCCCCGCCCGCCCGCTCGTTGCGGTAGACGGGGTGTTCGGCGCGCAGCCGCGACCAGACCGGTCCGGGGTCGGAGTCCCGGTACAGGAGCGGGTCGGACAGGTCAACGTTCATCAGCTCTCCCGGTGTCGATCGTGGTGGCGGGACGGAGAACCTCGCGCAGGGCGTGCAGGACGTCGTCCGGGTGTTCTCCCAGGTAGAAGTGGCCGCCGGGGAAGGTGCGGAGCGTGAAGCGGCCCCGGGTCGCGTCGGCCCAGGCGCCCGCGTCGCCGACGCCGACCGCCGCGTCCTGGCGGCCCACGAACGCGGTGACGTCGGTCCGCAGGGGCGGGCCGCCGGCGCGCGGGACGTAGGACTGGACGATGCGGTAGTCGTCGCGGACCGCCGGCAGGAAGGCCGAGCGCATGTCCGGGTCGTCCAGCAGGCCCGCGTTGCCGGAGCCCAGCTCCTTGAGGAGGGCCACGAGCCGGTCGTCGTCCAGGAGGTGGGCGCCTTCCTGTCCGGCGAAGGGGCGCACCCGGTGGGGGGCGCCGCATCCCGAGACCACGAGGTGGCGTACGGCGCCGCCCCGGCCGCCGGCCGTGAGGCGGCGCAGGACCTCGTAGCCGACGACGGCGCCCATGCTGTGCCCGAAGAAGACGGCGGGCCGGTCGAGGAGTCCGCGCAGCTCCTCGGTGATCTGGTCGGCGAGGGTGTGCAGGTCGGGCGGGAACTCCTCCCGGATCCGGTTCTCGCGGCCCGGGTACTGGACGGCCCACACCTCGGCCCCGGCGAGGTCCCGGCCGCCCCAGTCCCGGAAGTAGCTGGCCGCGCCCCCGGCGTGCGGGAAGCACACGAACCGGGCCGGGGCCGACGGCTCCGGCGGCCCGAAGGTGCGCAGCCAGGGGCTGTCGGGCCGCGCGGCGGCGATCTGTCGCGGTGCCACCGCCGGTCAGCTCCGCCCGGCGCGGTCCGCCGCGCCGTCGCCGGTCGCCCGGGTGACGGCTTCGGCGAGTCCGGCGATGGTCGGGGACTCGAACAGCACGCGGGCCGTCATGGCGACGTCGAACCGGGCGCGGATGCGGGCGATGAGGCTCGCGGCGAGCAGGGAGTGTCCGCCCACCTGGAAGAAGTCGGCGTCGACGCTGATGCCGCGGCGGCCGAGGATGTCCTCCCAGATGTCCGCCAGGACCGCTTCCACGGGGGTGCGCGGCGCGATGTGGACGGCCTCGCCGTCGTCGTCGGGTTCGAGGGCGAGCAGGGCGGTCCGGTCGATCTTCCCGTTGGGGGTCATGGGGAAGGCGTCCAGGACGTGGACGGCCGTCGGGATCATGTACCAGGGCAGCCGGCTCCGCAGGTGGGCGATCAGTTCGGCGGCCGTCGGTGCGGTCCGCTCGTCGGCGGTCACGAAGCACACGAGGGCGCTGTCGGGGCCGTCGCCGGTCACCTGGGCGACGGACGACCGGACGTCCGGGTGCTCGGCGAGCACGGTCTCGATCTCGCCGAGTTCGATGCGGTAGCCGCGCAGTTTCACCTGGTGGTCCCGGCGGCCGAGGAACTCCAGGCAGCCGTCGGCGTCCGCGCGCACCAGGTCCCCGGTGCGGTAGAGCCGGCTGCCGGGCACGCCGGAGAAGGGGTCGGGCAGGAACCGCTCGGCGGTGGTCCGCGGCGCGTTGAGGTAGCCGACGGCCACGCCCGCCCCGCCGATGAACAGCTCGCCCGGCGTTCCCGCCGGGACCGGCCGCAGGGCGTCGTCGAGGACGTGCGTGCGGACGTTGTCGATGGGGCGGCCGATCGGGACGGAGTCGTACTCGCCGGCCTCCCAGTCGGCGCCCGGCTCGTGGACCGTCGTGGTGATGGTGCCCTCGGTGGGGCCGTAGACGTTGAACCAGCGGATGTCCTCGCCGACCCGTTTCTTCCAGGTCAGCAGCGCCTGGCGGGCCGCCTTCTCGCCGGCCACGATCATCGTGCGCAGCGCGGACTCCGTGGCCAGCCGCAGCAGGCAGTCCTCCTCCGCGACCCAGCTGTGCCAGAAGGCCGTGGGCACGCTCAGGAAGGTCGTGCCGGTGTCGATGACCTGCTGGGTCAGGGCCCGGAACGTCTGGCGCAGGGGGTCGCTGCCGAGGACGAGGGCCGCGCCGTGCAGGAGCGGCGGGAAGATTTCCTCGGCGGCGGCGTCGAAGCTCAGCGGCCTGCACTGCAGGACGCGGTCGCCGGGGGCGAACGCGAAGTGCCGGGTCACGGCGGCGCTGTGGTTCGCCAGGGAGCGGTGCGTCACCAGGACGCCCTTGGGGCGGCCCGTGGAGCCGGAGGTGTGGATGACGTAGGCGGCGTCCGACGGCAGCGGGACGGGGCTGTCCGGCGCGGGCGCGGTGGGCAGGGCGTCGATGTCCTGCCGGTGCTGGTCGAGGCAGACGATCTCGCCGTCGTAGTCCGGGAAGAGCGGGCGGAGCGGCTCCTGGGTCAGGAGCAGGCGTGCACCCGTGTCGGACAGGACGTACCGCAGCCGCTCGACCGGGTACTCGGGGTCGAGGGGCACGTAGGCGGCGCCGGTCTTCAGGACGCCGAGCAGGGCCGTGATCATCTGCGGCGACCGCTCGACGCACAGGCCCACGAACGCGCCGGGCCCGACGCCGCGCTGCCGCAGGTGTGCGGCCAACTTGCTGGAATCGTCGTCGAGTTGACGGTACGTCAGCTCCAGGTCCCGCCAGATCAGGGCCGGCGCCTCGGGGGTGCGCGCGGCCTGGGCGGCGAACAGGTCGTGCAGGCAGGCGCCCGCGTCCTTCCCGGCGTCCGGGAGTCTCGCGGGCCGGATGTCCCGCCAGTGGGCGCCGATGTACTCCAGGCACTCCCGGCGGCTCGCCGCCCGGTGCGCGACGCGCCAGCCCGGCGGTACGTCGAGGCCGCCGGCCCACAGAGCGTGCCGGTTCTCGCTGTTCACCAGGACCAGAGAGACACCGTTGTCGTCATGAATCGGGTTGACCACGGCTCGCAGTCCCCTTCGGATGCTAAAGGTGCGGCGTACGGACTGGCGTTGTAGCGGGGGAAGCCCCCCGGGGTGGTGCCCGCACAGCATGTCGCCGCGTCCCTGCGAGGACCTCGCCGCCTCGCTTGCCCCGCCCGCGGCGGCGACCGGTCAGCGCGACGGCGAGCCGTCGGCAAGGCCCCGGTTCCAGGCTGGGCCGCGTAGGGACCACCGCGGCCGGCCTCCGCGGGCGGTCCCGGGGCGGATCACGCCGCACCTTGACGGAAAGGCGACCGTACATGCAAGCAACTGGACGGCTGTCCGTATCGGTCCTCGGCGCCGGACTCATCGGTATGGACCTGGTGACCAAGATCATGCGCTCGGACTGTCTCGACCTGCGGCTCGTCGCGGGGCGGCACGACGCCGCCGAGCTGCGGCGGGCGGCCCGGCGCGGGCTGCCGGTGGCGACCGGGGGCATCCAGTCCCTCGTCGACGCCGAGGAGGACTTCGACGTGGTGTTCGACGCCACCAACGCGTCGTTCCACGCCGAGCACGCGGAGAGGCTCGCGGCGTCCGGGGCGATGATCGTCGACCTGACGCCCAGCAGGGTCGGGCAGATGATCGTCCCGTCCGTCAACCGGGAGGACATCGGCTCCCACCGCGACATCAGTATGGTGACCTGCGGCGGGCAGGCGTGCGTACCGATCCTGCACGCGATCGCGAGAGTGCACGAGATCGACTGCGTCGAGGTCGTGACCACGGCCGCCACCCTGAGCGTGGGCCGCGCCTCGCGCCTGAACCTCGACGAGTACGTGCAGACCACGCAGGACGCGATCCGCTGGTTCACCGGCGTCGAGGACGTGAAGGCGCTCGTCAACATCAGCCCCGCCCGGCCCGCGGCCACCTTCAGGGTCGCCATGTACCTGCGGGGCCGGGACCTCACCACCGACTCGGTGCGCGCGCTGGTGACGAGAGCGGCTGACGAGATCCGTACGTACGTCAAGGGATTCGGCGTCAGCGTGTGCACCGTCAACGACTCCACGGCCTTCGTCTCCGTGGAGGTCACCTCGTCCGGCGACCGGCTGCCGCACTACGCCGGGAATCTCGACATCATCAATTCCGCCGCGATCCAGGCCGCCGAGTGTTACGCGGCGGACCGGCTCGCACTGGCAGGCAGGGAGACGGCATGAGCCAGGAAGCGGGCAGGCCGGTCCAGATCCACGACCCGACGCTGCGCGACGGCCAGCACGCCGTGCGGCACAGCCTCGGCGCGGAGCAGTTCCGCGCCTATCTGAAGGCCGCGGACGCCGCGGCCGTCCCGGTCGTCGAGGTCGGCCACGGCAACGGGCTGGCCGCCTCGTCCCTCCAGGTCGGCCGGGCCCGGCTGAGCGACGACGAGATGATGTCGATCGCCCGGGAGACCCTGACGACCAGCAAGCTCGGGGTCCTCATGTTCCCGGGCTGGGCCACCACCCAGGACATCAAGAACGCCCTCGCGTACGAGGTCGACCTGGTGCGCATCGCGACGCACTGCACCGAGGCCAGCGTCGCCGAGCGGCACCTCGGCTTCCTGCGCGACGAGGGCGTGGAGGCGCACGGCATCCTCCTGATGACGCACATGGCGAGCCCCGACCAGCTCGCCGAGGAGTGCGCGCGCCTGGTCGGGTACGGCGCCACCGGCGTGGGCATCCTCGACTCCTCGGGGCACTTCCTGCCCTCGGACGTCACGGCCCGCATCGAGGCCATCTGCGCCGCCGTCGACGTGCCGGTGATGTTCCACGGGCACAACAACCTCGGCATGGCCGTGGCGAACTCGATCGCGGCGGCTCAGGCGGGGGCCGGCATCCTCGACGCGTGTGCCCGGGGCTTCGGCGCCGGCGCCGGCAACACCCAGCTGGAGGTCCTGGTGCCGGTGCTGGAACGGCTGGGGTTCCGGACGGGCATCGACCTGTACCGGCTCCTGGACGCCGCGGACATCGCCGGGCGGGAGCTGATGCCGGCGCCGCCCACCATCGACTCCGTCTCCATCGTCAGCGGGCTGGCCGGCGTGTTCTCCGGGTTCAAGAAACCGGTGCTCGACATCGCAGCGCGGGAAGGGGTCGACC
Organism: Streptomyces sp. NPDC001093; assembly: GCF_040298985.1. Lineage (NCBI taxonomy): Bacteria > Bacillati > Actinomycetota > Actinomycetes > Kitasatosporales > Streptomycetaceae > Streptomyces > Streptomyces sp. NPDC001093. The sequence continues at coordinate 41,287 of NZ_JBEPBF010000033.1, forward strand.
CGCGCGACGTCTTCTTCGAACTCGGCAGGCGTCAGGTGGTCGCGGGCCAGGAGGACCTGATCGTGGAGGTGGCGCTGGCCCTGCGCGCCGCCCGGGACGGGGGAAGCCCGGCGGGCCGTGGGACCGGCTCATGCTGACCGTGAACGAGAACTCCCGGTACTTCGTGCCGGCCCCCGCTGTGGGAAGCATCCTCGGGGAGGCCGAGCTGGCCGCGCTGGGCGAGGTCGTCCGCTCCGGCGAGAGCCTCTCGCAAGGGCGGTGGCGGGACGCGTTCGAGCGGGCGATGCGCGAGCACGTCGGCAGCCGGTACGCGATGACCGTCACCAGCGGCACCGTCGCCGTCGCGCTCGCCGTGCACCTGCTGGACCTCGCCCCCGGTGACGAGGTCATCGTGACCCCGCAGACCTTCAAGGCGACCGCCGACCCCTTGCTGGCCCACGATGTGACGGTCCGTTTCTGCGACGTGGAGCCGGACACCCTGAACGTGGACGTCGACTCGTTCGAGTCGCTGATCACCCCGCGGACCCGGGCCCTGATCCTGGTCCACTACGGCGGCCGGCCGGCCCGCATGGACGAGATCATGCGGGTGGCCCGCCGGCACGGCGTCCGGGTGATCGAGGACTGCGCGCACGCGCTGGGTGCCCTCTACCGCGGCCGGCGGCCCGGCGTGCTCGGCGACATCGGGTGCTTCAGCTTCCACTCCAGCAAGAACATCACGACGCTCGGCGAGGGCGGGATGCTCACCTTCGACGACCCCGAGTGGGCCGAGCGCGTCGACCGCATCCGCTCCAACGCCGCCGACGGGGCCCTCGTGCCGTCACCGCTGCTCGCCGGGCCGTACAAGCGCTCGGAGCCCTGGATGATGTGGGCGGGGGACTCGTACGAGAAGGAGTGCCTGCGCATCCGCCATCCCGGGAGCAACGCCACCCTCAGCGAGGCCGGGGCGGCCGTCGGGCTCGTCCAGCTGGAGCGTCTCGGGGAGCTGGCCGGGCGGCGGCGGTGGATCGCCGGGCGCCTCGCCCAGACCCTGGCCGAGTTCCCGCACGTGCGGCTGGCCGACGTGCCCGAGGACATCCACCACCCCTACCACCTGTTCACGTTCTTCGTCCGGCCGGGGCAGGGGGTGAGCCGCGAGGAGGTGATCCACGCCCTCGAAGACGCCGGGGTCCAGATGCAGGTGCGCTACTTCCCCCTGCATCTGCGCCCCGAGTGGCGGGGCCGGGGCCACCGGCTCGGCGAGTGTCCGGTCACCGAGCGGATCTGGTTCCACGAGCAGGTCAACCTGCCCTGCTACCCGTCGATGACCGACGGCCAGGTCGAGCACCTGGTGCTGGCCCTGAAATCAGCGCTCACCGGACGGCGGGACAACGGCGAGGGCGGCACGTCGAGTTACGAGGAGGCCCGGGCATGACGGAGTCCTATGACGTGGTGGTCGTGGGAGGCGGGCCCGTCGGCCTGGCCGCCGCCTGGCAGGTCGCCGAGCGCGGCCGGCGGGTCCTGGTCCTGGAGCGGCACACGTTCTTCAACGAGTCCGTGGGCACCAGCGGCGCCGAGCGGCACTGGCGGCTCCAGTACACGCAGGAGGACCTGTTCCGCCTGACGCTGGAGACCCTTCCGCTGTGGCGCGCGCTGGAGAGCCGCTGCGAGCGCCGCCTCATCCACGAGATCGGCAGCCTCTGGTTCGGGGACGTCGACGTCGTCACCAACGAGGGCCAGATATCGGGGACCGCCGAGATGATGGACAAGCTCTCGGTGCGCTACGAGTGGCTCAAGGCCACCGACATCGAGCGGCGGTTCGGCTTCCGCGGCCTGCCCCGGGACTATGAGGGGTTCCTCCAGCCCGACGGCGGGACCATCGACGTCAGGGGGACGCTGGCGGCGCTCTTCACCCTCGCCCAGGCGGCCGGCAGTGTCCTGCGCGCCGGTGAGACGGCGACGGAACTCGTGCCGGACGCGGACGGCGTGAGCGTCACCACCGACCGGGGCACCTACCGCGCCGGCAAGGTCGTACTGGCCTGCGGCCCCTACACCAACGACCTGCTGGAGCCGCTGGGGGCGCGCCTGGCGTACTCGGTGTACGAGATGGCCATCGCGGCCTACCGGCAGGCCCGGCCGGTGGACGAGGCGCCGTTCTGGTTCGCCTTCCAGCAGCCGACGCCGCAGGACACCAACCTGTTCTACGGGTTCGGCCACAACCCGTGGGCGCCCGGGGAGTTCGTGCGCTGCGGGCCGATCTTCGAGGTGGACCCGCTCGGCCACCCGTCGGCGGCCACCGGCGTCGCCGACCGGCGCCAGATGGACCGGCTCTCGGGCTGGCTGCGGGACCATCTGCCCACCGTCGATCCCGACCCGGTGCGGACCTCGACCTGCCTGGCCGTGCTGCCCACGGACCCCGAACGGCAGTTCTTCCTCGGCACTGCGCGAGACCTGATGACGCACGGGGACAAGCTCGTCGTCTACGGGGCGGGCTGGGCGTTCAAGTTCGTCCCGCTGTTCGGCCGGATCTGCGCCGACCTGGCCGTGGACGACTCCACCGCGTACGACATCTCACGGCTCGCCCCGCAGTCGGCTGTCTGACGTGGCCGCGAGAAAGGAAGGTGACAGGGCGTGAGTTCATTCCGTCCCGAGGATCCCGGCCTCCCGAGGATTCCGCCGGATCGCGCGCGGGAGTACCGCGACCGCGGGTGGTGGCGTCCCGAGCGAGTCGACCGGCTGGTGCTGCGGCACGTGGACGAGGATCCCGAGAAAGATGCCGTCCGCGGCCCCGGCGGTCGGCTGACCCGGCGCGAGCTGGCGGACGCCGTCGCCGGCGCCGCCGCCCGGCTGTCCGCCCTGGGGATCGCGCGCGGGGACCGTGTCCTGGTCCAGCTCCCCAACGACCTGGAGCTGGTCGTCCTGCCGCTGGCGCTGATGCGGCTGGGCGCCCACCCGGTCATGGCGGTACCCACGCTGCGCCGCCGCGAGCTGCTGGCGGCCGTGGCGGCCACCCGGCCCACGGCCGTGGCCGTACCGCGCCGCTGGCAGCGCTTCGACCATGTCGCGCTGGCGAGGGAGCTGCGGGAGAGCTGCCCGGGCATCCGGCACATCCTGGTCGCCGACCGCACCTCGGACACGGTTCCGGAAGACACCGAGGACCTGGTCGAGCTGTGCCGTCCGGACCCCGGGGCAAGTCCCCTGCCCGACCTGGGGCCGCCGCTGGCCGACGAGCCCGCCGTCTTCCTGCTGTCCAGCGGGACCACCGGCCCGCCGAAGGCGATCGCGCGCGCCCACGAGGGCTACGGCTACATGATCCGCACGGCCGCCCGGTGGGCCGGGCTGTCGCCGGACACGGTCTACCTCGCCGTCATGTCGGGGGCGCACGGATTCGTCCTCAACTGCCCCGGCATCTTCGGCGTCCTGGCCTTCGGCGGCCGGGTGGTCCTGGGCTCGCCGGGAGATCCCGGCGCGGCGCTCGACCTCGTCGACCGGGAGGGGGTGACGCACACGACGCTGGTACCCGCGCTGGTCACCCAGTGGCTGAACGAGGTCCGGCAGCGGGGCCGCGGGCCGACGTCGCTGCGCGTGATGCAGGCCGGCGGCGCCCGTCTGGAGCCCGCCCCGGCGGCCGAGGCGCACCAGCTGCTCGGCTGCACGGTGCAGCAGTGCTACGGCATGAGCGAGGGGCTGCTGACCTACACCGCACTGGACGACCCCGCTGACATCATCACCCACACCCAGGGGCGCCCGGCCTCACCCGGCGACGAGATCCGCATCGTGGCCGAGGACGGCACCGCGGTGACCCCCGGCGAGACGGGGGAGCTGCTGACCAGGGGCCCCTACACGGTCGCCGGGTACTACGCGGCACCGGAGGCCGACGCGCGCGCCTTCACCGACGACGGCTTCTACCGCACCGGCGACCTGGCACGCCTCCACCCCTCGGGCGGGCTGGTGGTGGAGGGCCGGATCGGCGACGTCATCAACCGCGGCGGGGAGAAGATCTCCGCCGGGGAGATCGAATCGCTGCTCGCCGAGCACCCCTTGCTGCGGGCGGTCGCGGCGGTCGCGATGCCGCACCCGGTGTGGGGGCAGACGGTCTGCGTCTTCGCCGTCCCCTCCGACCCGGAGAAACAGCCGACGCTGCTGGGCCTGCGCCGCTTCCTCACCGAGCACGGAATCGCCACGTACAAACTGCCCGAGGAATTAAGGGTGGTGGACGCCCTCCCGATGATCGGCGTCGGCAAGATCAACCGGGTCGCGCTCCGCGAGGCGGCAGCGGACCGGCAGGCCCGAGAGGAACGGGAACCCATCCCATGACCGAGACACTCGACCACGACATTCCGTCGTTCCCGATGGCCCGCGAGTGCCCCATGCACCCGCCCGCCGAGTACCGCAAGCTGCGCGGGCAGGAGCCGGTCAGCCGGGTCCGGATGCCCGACGGGCAGGTGGCCTGGCTGGTCACCAAGCACGAGCTGGCCCGCAGACTGCTCGCCGACCCGCGGGTCAGCGCCGACCGCCTGCACCCGGCGTTCCCGGGCCGGCTGACCGCCGAGCAGCGCGCGGCGGCCGAGCGCGTGCGCCGGCTCAGCACCCGGCGGTCCATGATCCACCTGGACGGGGCCGAGCACGGGGCCCACCGCAAGATCCTGACCGGCGAGTTCTCGCTGCGCCGGATCGCCGCGCTGCGCCCGCGCGTCCAGGAGATCGTCGACCGGAGCATCGACGAGTTGCTGGCCGCGCCGCAGCCCGCCGACCTCGTCGAGCACGTGTCGCAGGCGGTGCCGTCGCTGGTGATCTGCGAGCTGCTGGGCGTGCCCCACGAGCAGCGCCGCGACTTCCACGAGTGGGCGGGCATGCTGGTCAGCCGGTCCGTGTCGATACGGGAGCGCGCCGCGGCCTCCGACTCGCTCAACGACTTCCTGGAGGACCTCGTCACCGAGAAGGAGCGGGGCGAGCCCACCGACGACCTGATCGGCCGGCTCATCGCGCGCAACCGGCAGACACCGGTCATGACGCACGACGAGATCGTCGGCACCGCCGTCATGCTGCTGATCGCCGGGCACCAGACCACCGCGAACATGATCTCGCTGGGCGTGGTCGCGCTGCTGGAGAACCCGGAGCACAGGGCGCGGATCGTGGCCGAACCCGCGCTGCTGCCCCTGGCGATCGAGGAGATGCTGCGCTACTTCAGCGTCGTGGAGAACGCGCCCGCCCGGGTCGCCACCGAGGACATCGAGATCGGCGGCGTCACGATCCGCAAGGACGAGGGCATCGTCGTGTCCGGCCTGGCCGCCGACTGGGACGACGAGGTCTTCGAGCACCCGGACCGGCTCGACTTCGAGCGCGGCGCGCGCCACCACGTCGCCTTCGGGTACGGGGTCCACCAGTGCCTCGGGCAGAACCTGGCCCGGGTGGAGCTGGAGGTCGTGTTCGAGACGCTGCTGCGGCGGGTGCCGGACCTGTCGCTGGCCGTGCCGGCCAAGGAGCTGCCGTACAAGGACGACGCCGGGATCTACGGCATCTACCGGGTGCCGGTGCACTGCTGAGGGAAGGGGCACGCCCGTGCACATCACCACGGACAGGGAGCGGTGCGTCGGCGCCGCCCAGTGCGTCCTGGCGGCGCCCGCCGTCTTCGACCAGGACGAGGAGGGGCTGGTCGCGCCGCTGACGGTGGATCCGGCCGGGGCGGACGGGCCGGCCGTCCGTCAGGCGGTCCACCTGTGCCCGTCGTCGGCCATCCGGATCGACGAGGAGTGACCGGGAGGAGCGAGGGGATCCACCGACGGAAGCCGCCGTCCGAGACAGCTCGGGCGGCGGCTTCCGTCGGTGTTTGGCTGTCGGTGCCCGGCCGGGGTTCGCCGGCTACTCGAAGAAGCCCATGACGACCGACCGCCGCACCAGGCCCCGCCCCGCGCTGACCGGCGCCATCTGGTGCCAGGACGAGGGCGACGCCGAGTAGAACCAGGCGGTGCCTCCCGTCGGGGGCATCGTCGAGGCGGGGCCGGCCGACCTGTCCGGGCCGGACCAGTACTCCTGTTCTCCGCCGCCGTCGGCCGGCCAGTGCTCGTTGGTGTGCAGTTCGAAGGCGAGTCTCTTGTGCTGTTTGCCGACGCTGAGGTCCTCGAAGTCGCCGTCGTAGTGGTGGTAGATCTCGGCCCGGCGGTGGAGCCCGGTGGTGTTCACCCCGGTCTCGCGGCGCAGCCAGTCGGTGAACTCGTCGGACAGCAGGTCGGTGACCAGTTCGCGCCAGGGCGCCGCCAGAGGGAGGTCATCGGGGGTGAGGCCGGTCTTGTTGTCGGCGAACGGCAGCACGGACGAGCGGTAGCGGCGCCGTACGTCACCGGTCGAGGTGTCGATCCGCTGGAACAGGCCCGCGTCCGGCGCGGTGGCGCCGAGGTCGGCCAGGTCGCGCGCGCAGATCAGACCGGCGCCGCGGAAGTGCCTGAAGGGGTGGTCCCACGTTTCGAGCCGGACGTCCAGGTTGATCAAGACTCACACCTCTCAGCGGCCGGCGTGTGCACCGGTTCGGGTATCAGGGCTGCCCCGCCAGTCTCACCGCCGCGCTTGCCGTGTGATGGCGCGCCGGTTTGCGAAGACCTTGCCGATCCCCGGCAGCGGCCGGGCAGCGAACCGACAAGGGGTCGGCAGGGGCCCGCGTACAGGCTGTGGCCAGGTCGGGCCCCGGCCGTCCCGGGACCCCCGCATCGACCCGAAGGAGACACCGTGGTGCTGACGCTCGACTCGGCGCTGGAGGAACGTACCCAGCCGTTCCAGCTCTTCCGCGGCCGTGACCTGCTCGACGACGGGCAGCTGAAGGAGTTGCTCGCGACCATGCCGACCGCCGACGTCGCGAAGATCGCGGTCGAGGACCCCAAGCACGAGAAGCAGTACCGGATGAACCTCGTGGACCTCATCGTCCTGGAGAAGGAAGCCCCGGTCTTCCCCCGCCTGCCCGCGATCTGGCGCGACCTCGTGGAGGACCTGCGGGGCGCCGAGTTCACCGCCTGGCTGGAGAAGTCGACCGGGATCGCGCTGGCCGGCCTGCAACGCAGCATCGGCCTCTACACCCACCGCAACGGCGACTACCTGTCGGTGCACAAGGACAAGCCGACCAAGGCGATCACCGTGATCCTCTACCTGAACCGTGACTGGCCCATCGAGGCGGGCGGGCAGTTCCAGATCTTCGCGTCCCCCAAGGCGGGCCCCACGGAGGAGATCAGCCCGGTCGGCGGCCAACTGCTCGCCTTCCCGCCCACCGACAAGTCGTGGCACGCGGTCTCGAAGATCGAGCACCCGGAGGGGACCGAGCGGATCACGGTCCAGATCGAGTACTGGCTGACCACCGGGCTCGCGGGCTCCGCGTACCGGCCGCAGAGCTGACCGTCCGGCGCCCGGCACCGAAAGGACCCCCCATGGGAAAGATTGTGGACGAACCCCGGAAGATCCTCGTGATCTGGCCGCCGCAGGTGCTCAGCTACTTCAACGCGGGGCACCACCTCGCGCTTTACCAGGTCGCCGGTCACCTGCGCGCCGTCTACCCGGGCGCCCAGGTGACCGCCATCGACGCCAGTGTCGAGCGGCTGACGTGGAAGGACCTCGGCAGCAGGCTCTTCCAGGAGCGGTACGACGTGATCGCCGTGATGAACGAGTTCGACGGCATCGACGGACTGCGCCGGCTCGTCTCCTACGCGCGGGCGCTGAACCCGGACGCCCCGATCGTCACGTTCGGCAGGCTGTCCGGGGTCAACCCCCGCTTCTTCGAGCGCTTCGACATCGACGCGATCGTGGAGACCGGCGACTTCGAGGCCGGTGTCGGCGCCGCGATCGAGACCTTCCGGGGCCGTGCGTCGGACGCGGCGGGGGTGCACCTGCGGCGCGACGGCTCCTGGGCCGCTCCGAAGCGCCGCGGTGACCTGCTTCCGGCTGAGGACTGGTACCTGCCGACGCCCGACGAGATCCCGTACGGGCACTACGACGCCCTCTACTTCGACGACGCGAACAAGTTCTGCGGCATCCCGCGCCGCCGCGAACTGGTCGTCCCGGCGGCTCGCGGGTGCCCGGTCGGCTGCTCCTACTGCGAGGTGCCGCTGATCTACACGAGGAAGGAACGGCGGCTCACGGTCGAGCGGACGCTCCGGTACATCGAGGAGTCGTTCGCCGCGGCGCCGTTCGAGTACGTGGCGTTCTACGCGCCGACGTTCACGCTGGACAAGAAGTGGATTGAGGAGCTCTGCCGGGAGCTGACCGGCCGGGGGTCCCCGTACCCGTGGAAGTGCGCGACGACGATCCACCACCTCAGCGAGGGGATGATCCGGTCGATGGGGGCGGCCGGCTGCGTCCGGATCAGCGTCGGTCTGGAGACGCTCGACCCGCAGGAGGGCGCGTTGCTGCCCCGGCCGAAGCAGAAGTCCGCGATGGACCTCGACCGGCTCTCGGCCTGGTGCAAGGAGTCGGGCATCGAGCTGAACTGCTTCGTCATCGTCGGACTGCCCGGCACCACGATCGAGGGTGCCGAGCGGACCATCGAGGCCGTCCAGGAGCGCGGGGGCCGGGCCCGGCCGACCGTGTACGCCCCCTGGGAGCTCGCGGGCCCCGACCTCCTCGATCACGAGATGGCCGCGTTCAACCGGCAGTTGTTCGTGCCGGGCACCCACGCGCTGACCGACGAGGAGCTGGCCCGGGGCTACGACATCGTCTTCGGCAGCCAGCCGGACGTCACGCAGGTGTTCGAGAACATCCCCGCCCGCGCCGCCGGCCCGGCCCTGCGCCCGGCATGAGGGACGAGACGCTCGTGACGGCGCGGGAAGGGGCGGGCTCCCCCTTCCTGCGGGAGAGCGCCGGCCGGTTCCGCAGCCGGCGCGTCCGGGTCCCCGACGAGATCAACCTCAAGAACTGCGGGCTGCTCGACAGCCGGGCGGCGGCGGTGCACCGGGCCACGCTGGATCGGTTCGACCCGAACGACGTGCTGACCTACCCCATCCTCCAGCCGGTCTACGGCATGCTGGCCGACCGGTTCGGGGTGGACGTCGACTCGCTCGTGCTCACCGCGGGCAGCGATCCGGGGCTGAACCTGCTGACCCGGGCGTTCCCGGAGGTGTCGCGGATCGTCCTGCACCAGCCGAACTTCGACGGCTGGGCGAAGTTCGCGGCGATCTCGGGCTGTGTCCTCGACCCGGTCGCCCCGGACCCGGAGACCGGCCTGTTCGACCTCCGTGACCTGGCGCGGCGGCTGCGCGCGGGTGCGCCGGCGTTCGTCGTCGTCACCACCCCTCACAGCTTCACCGGGCAGGTGCACGGTGCGGAGGAGCTGGCCGAGCTGGCGGACGCCGTGGCGGAGCACGGCAGTCTCCTGGTCGTGGACACCGCCTACCTGGCGTTCACCGAGGGCGGCGAGGAGCTGGTGCGCGGGCTCGCCGGTCTGCGGCACGTCGTCCGCGTCAACACGTTCTCCAAGTGCTATGGCCTGTCGGGTGCCCGGATCGCGGTGACGGTCGCGCACCCGGCGACCGCCCGGCACCTGTTCGACCTGGACCCGGAGGGCTCGGTCTCCGCTCTGGCGGTCGCGCTGCTGCGGCGTTCGCTGGAGGAGCAGGCCGTCTTCACCGGGATCTGGGCCGACGTGCGACGGCTGCGGGAGCGGTTCGCGGCCGAGGTCGAGCGCGCGGTGCCCGGCTGGCGCGCCCGGCCGAGCGGCGGGAACTTCGTGACCTGGGACGTCCCCGACCCGACGGCCGCCGAGGCCGCGAGCCGGCACCTCCTGGAGCGGGGGATCGTCGTACGGGACCTGTCGGGCGCGCCGGGGCTGCCGGCCGCCGTCCGTATCGCGGTCGCGAACGAGGCCGTCGTCCGTCAGGTCGTCGCCGCCCTGAGCGACCGGTACCGCGAAGGGATGGCATGAACACCCGGAGGATCATGGTCCCGGGCCTGCCCAACGTGCGTGACCTGGGCGGGCTGCGCGGTCCCGGCGGGGGGTACCTGCGGCGGGGGCTCCTCGTCCGGGGGCCGGCGCCGTCGCCGGAGACGGCGCCGGCGCTGGGCGGGCTGGGCATCCGTACCGTCGTCGACCTGCGCCTGGAGGAGGAACGCCGGCAGTACCGGGGGCCCGAGTGCACGGGCGCGACCGTGCTGCCTCGGCCCGTGGCCGGCGACATGAGCCGTATCCGGGGCAATGTGCGGCCCCGGCCCAGCGACTACCTCGCGAACTACCGCGACATGCTGACCAGGGCGGCGCCGGTCGCGGCGGAGATCGTGGACCTGCTCGCCGACGGGGCGGAGGTCCCCGTCTACATCTGCTGCGCGATGGGCAAGGACCGCACCGGCGTGGTCAGCGCCCTGGTCCTGCGGGCGCTCGGGGTGCGGACGGCGGACGTCGCCCGGGACTACGCCCTGACCGCCCGCGCCTACCGCGCCCTGCGCGGCGCCGACGCCCGCCCGGGCTGGACCCGCGAGGACACCCTCGCGCAACTGCGGCTGCGGACCTCCACGCCGGCGGCGACGATGCGCTCGCTGATCGCCGGGATCGAAGCCGAACACGGCAGCGTCGCCCGGCTGCTCACGCTCCACGGCCTCCGGGAGGAGACCCGGCTGCGCACGGTCGCCGGCGCGTTCACCCACCCCGTCCACCTGTGAGGAAGAAGACGTGTCCCTCGTCGACATCGAGACCATCAGCGGGGCCGAGCTGGAACAGGACCCGTTCGGCCACGCCGTGATCCCCCGCTCGTTCGTCACGGACGCCGTCGCCGAGAGCCTGCGCGGCGAGTTCAGCGACGACGGCTTCGAGGAGTCCGAGCGCACGGACCTGAACCGGTCCGACAAGCAGTACCGGATGTTCAACCGCAACCTCGTCACCGCCGGCGCGGTCGACGAGGGCCAGGTGCGCACGCTCCCCGCGAACTGGCGGCAGCTCGTCGCGGACGTCGTCTCCCGGCCCTACCGCGAGGCGCTGTCCGCGCTCACCGGCGTGGACCTGGAACGGTGCCTGGTCGAGGCCCGCATGACCCGCTACGCCCGGGGCTGCTGGATCGAGCCGCACACCGACCGCCCGGACAAGGCGGTGACCCACCTCTTCTACTTCAACGACGGGTGGGACCCGCGGTGGAGCGGTGACCTGCGGCTGCTGCGCAGCGCCGACATGGACGACTGCGCGAAGCGGGTGGCGCCGACCACCGGGACGTCCGTCGTGCTCGTCCGCTCGGACCGGTCCTGGCACGGCGTCCCGCCGGTCGCCGACACCTGCCCCGTGGACCGGCGGGCGCTGCTCGTGCACTTCGTCCGCCCGTGACCCCGTTCCGGATCGGCCGGGGGCGGGAGACGCCCGGGAAGCGCACCTACCTGGTGGCGCTGACCGTCGACTGCGTGGGCAACGGCCTGTGGACGCCGGTCGCGTTGATCTTCTTCACCCGGGGGCAGCACCTCCCCCTGGCGCACGTCGGTGCCGCGCTGACGGTCGGCGGGCTCCTCGGCCTGCTGGCGGGGCCGGTGAACGGCCTGCTGGTGGACCGGTGGGGCCCGGCGAACGGCGCGGCCCTGAGCTACGCCGTGCGCACCGGGGTGTTCGCGCTGTTCCCCTTCGTCTCCGCGACTTGGCAGGTCGGCGTGCTCGCCGTCGTCGCGGTCGGCGCGGACCGGCTGTTCTGGACGGCCAGCACCCCGCTGCTGGCCCGGCTGGTCCCGGCCGAGGCGCTCCTCGGCGTGCTGAGCACGGCGAGCGTGCTGAAGGTCGGCGGGTGGGCGGCGGGCGGCGCGATGGGCGCGGCCGCCGGGAGCCTGCTGATCGACAGCGGTACGGGACTGCACCTGGTCGCGTACGCCAACGGCCTCACCTACGCGGCGGCCATGGGCCTGGTGCTCACGGTGCGCCGGCACGTCCGGCCGTCCCCCGGGGCCGAGCCCTCGGCCGACGGGCGGGCGTGGCGGTGGCGCGACCTGCGGGACGACCCCGGGTTCCTGCGGCTGTGCCTGCTGACGCTGTTGCTGGCGTTCGTCTCCGACTGCCTGACGACGATGCTCCCGGTGGTTGCCGTCGTGGTGCTGGGGCAGCCGTCGTGGGTGCCGGGGGTGGTGATCGCCGTCGCCTGCGTGGCGATGGCCGTGGCCCGGCGGCCCGCGGTCGCCTACGCGCAGCGCGTCTCCGCCCCGCCGGCGTTGCGCCTGGCGGCCTGCTTCTTCACCCTGGCGGCCCTGGTCATGGCACCGTCCGGCTGGACGGGGCCGGCCACCACCGCGGTCGTCCTCGGCGCGGCGCTGATCGGCACGCTCGGCGACGCGCTGTTCGCCCCCGTCGTCACCACGACGGCGAACGCCGCCGCGCCGCCCGGTCTGGAGGGCCGCTACAACGCGACGTTCCAGACGTCCTTCGGGATCGCGGGCGCCGTCGCCCCGGCGGCCGGGACGGTGCTGCTGGCCCACGGGACCGCCGTCCTGTGGCTCGGCCTGGCCGTCGTCTGCGCGGGGACGGCCCTGTCGGCCGGGTTCCTCACGCGGCCGACGCGGCCGGTGGCGCCCGGGCAGGCACCGATGCGGCGGATCGTCGTCGGCGGGATCTCCGGCGCGGGCAAGACCACGCTGGCCGCCGCCCTCGCCGGGGCGCTGGACATCCGGCACATCGAGATGGACGCGCTCTACCACGGGCCCGGGTGGACCCACCGCGCGGAGTTCGCGGACGACGTGGAGCGCGCCACGCGGGCACCGGCGTGGATCTGCGACGCCCAGTACCACTGGGTCGTCGGCGACCTGCTCGGCGAGCGCGCCGACACGTTCGTCTGGCTCGACCTGCCCCGCCGGACCGTCATGCGCCGCGTTCTGCGGCGCTCGGTGGTCCGCGCCGCCACCGGCCGGGAGCTGTGGCACGGCAACCGGGAGACCTGGCGGTCGATGCTGCGCAACCCGCGCCACCCGCTGCGCTGGGCCTGGTCCCAGCACGCCACCCGGCGGGCCGAGACGGCCGCTTTCCTCGGCCTGCACCCCGGCCTCGCCGTCGTCCACCTGACCAGTGCGAGTCAAGCGCGGCAGTGGCTGCGTTCGATCGAGCACCGGCCCCTTTCGCCCGTCCCCTCACCACTCAGCGCAGGAGGTACCCCCATGCAGGACCGTCGGCGAGAACCCGCTCCCCCGGGCGAGCCGCTGCTGGAGATCCACGGCGGGAACCGGCTCTCCGGGTCCGTCCGCACCTCCGGGTTCAAGCACTCCCTGGTCACCACGGTGGCCGCCGCGGCCACCGCGAGCGCGCCGGTGCGCATCGGGAACTGCCCGGACATCGTCGAGACGACGGTGCTGGGCGAGATCTTCCGCGCGGCGGGCGCGCACGCGCACTACGACGGGCCGGCCGAGACGTTCACCGTCGACGCGTCCGCCTGGGACCGCGCGGAGCTGCCGGCCGATCTCGTCGGCCGCATCCACGGCTCGCTCTACCTGCTGCCCGCCCTCGTCTCGCGCAACGGCGTGGCCCGGCTGCCCGCGAGCGGCGGCTGCACGATCGGCGAAGGCCCGCGCGGCAGGCCAGTCGAGCACATGCTGGACGTGATGGGGCGGTTCGGGGTCACCACCCGGCTGACGGCGGACGGCTCCGTGGACCTCACCGCGCAGCGGCTCACGCCGTGCACCATCGACATGCTCGACTACACGCGCAACAAGGCGCTCATGAGCGGGCCCTGCTACAGCGGTGCGGTCAAGACCGCGCTGCTGATGGGCGCGGTCACGCAGGGGACGACCACGCTGCACCACCCGTACCTCAAGCCCGACGTGACCGACATGGTCACCGTGCTCCGTGACCTCGGCGCCGACATCGAGTTCGCCGGGCCCGAGACGTGGGTGATCCACGGGCGGGGCCCTCAGGCGCTGGACCGGCCCGCCGACGTCACGCTGATCCCCGACCTGATCGAGGTGGTCACCTGGATCTGCGCCGGCGTCCTGCTGGCGGACGAGCCGCTGCGGATCACCGGCCCGGGCATCGACCGCGCGGTCCACGCGCTCGCGCCCGAGTTCGACCTGCTGGACCGCATGGGGGTGCGCGTCGACGTCGGCGCCGACGAGGTGACCGCGCACCCGCTGGCGAAGCCGTTGCGGCCGGTGGAGTTCACCGCCATGTCGCGCGGCGTGTTCAGCGACAACCAGCCCTTCTTCGCCCTGCTGGCGGCGTACGCCGAAGGCCCCACCCACATCAGGGAGGCCGTCTGGGAGCACCGCTTCGGCTTCGCCCCGGAGCTGGAGGCGCTCGGCATGCGGACGGCGGTCGACGACACGGTCCTGCGCGTCGACGGCCCCTGCCCGCCGTACCGGCCCGGCACCGACCTCCACGCCACCGACCTGCGGGCCGCCGCGGTCCTGCTGCTCGCCGCGCTCGCGGTACCGGGCCGGACCACGCTGCGCAGCCACCACCACCTGGCCCGCGGTTACCGCGACCTGGTCGAGGACCTGGTGAAGCTGGGCGCCGACATCCGGCACACGACGGCGCCCGACGTCCGGCCGAAGCTCACGGCGGGGGCCGGTGCGGACCCGGCCTGACGTCCTGAGCCGCGACCGCGACGGGGCCCTGCTGGAGTAAGGAGGCCCTGGGCGCGCTCGCCACCACCGCCCGTCCGGGCGGGCGCGCCCCAGCCTCATGAGTCCAGGAACCGCTCCTCCACGTACTCGCCGGGCGCCGGGGTCGGGGGGACGTACGCGAGCGCCGACGCACGGTGTTCCGTGTACGGGTGCAGGTCGTCCCTCGTCGTGAGACGTTCCTGGACCCGGGTGAAGAGGGTGGGGTCGCGCATGTAGGCGAGGAAGAGGAGGCCCTGGTCGGCGGGTCCGTTGTCGTACGTGTAGCCCCGGCGGAGCATGCGCGCGCCGCCGTCGTAGCGGGGGCTGGCGGCGCGGACGTGGGCGTGCAGGGGGGTCGTGTAGCGGCCTTCGGGGGTTTTGGAGAAGACGTCCACGTCGTCGTGTTCGTGCCGGCGTCCAAGGGGCGCGCCGGAGTCCCGGTGCCGGCCGATCGTCTGTTCCTGGACGGTGAGGCAGAGGCTCGTGAACTCCTTCACCTTCAGGTGGATACGGCGGACCACGAGGTACGTCGCGTCGTCCGCCCAGACCCGGCGTTCGCACTCCTCGAGGTGGGGTTCTCCGTGCCGTCCTTGAATCCGAGGAGGTTGCGGGGGGTCTGGCCGGGGGGGTGTCGGGGGAAGGTGGGCGGGCTGGCGCCAGCGGGTACGGAGGGTGCCGGTGGCCTCGGTGAGGAGGGTGCAGGCCTTGGCGGTGAGGGCCTCGGGGGTGGTCGCGCAGAGCTGGAGGACCAGGTCGGGGGTCTTGTGGGTGAGGTCGTCGCCGGGGAACGGGGGAAGTTCCCGAAGCGGCTCGGGGGCTGTACGGCCCAGGCACGCGGGGAAACCGGGGCCGAACCCAAGGGTCCCGGTGAGCGCGGGGTTCTCGGGGTGCTGGAGGAGGGGGCCAGCGGGTAAGGGTTCGGACGAGGGCCTCGGTGGCCGCTCTGCCGGTCAGGTGGGGGGACTGTAAAGACGCTTGAACCCGTTAGCGGCCAGCAGAGGGGATAACGGGTGTCGCAGCAGGCCAGTCCTCGGGGAACGTTCCTGAAGGTTGCCGACTCGGTTAGGGCTCTGATCGAGGACAACTTGGAGATGACGGAACTGCCTTCCCTAGCTGAGGTCATGCGCGAACACGGTGTCTCGCGCGGCGTCGCCATCCGCGACCTCAGGCGGAAAGTCGCGAGATCTCACGCCGTGACCGGCCGCGGCGAACCGGCCTCCTGACCCGTCGGCAACCCTTGGACGTGCGTAACGGATGCCTGGTCGGCGATGACGTAAGTGTCTCCTCCTCCAACTGGGTGGAGGGCTCGGTGACGTTGGCTTGGGGACCAGCTCCGGGGACCAGTGTCCGGTGCACGGATCTGCCTCGTAGCGTCGGCCGTGGTGAAGATCTGTGCCCAGAGCGAAGATGTCGCCCTCGGGGGACGGGTAGCTGTACGGCAGTGTCCGCAGAGGTCCGGCCGGTGCATCCTGGTCATGGCGTCGACGCGTCTCACGGAGCGTCTGGCATCAGAGCCATGCGCGCGCGTGGGGACCAGTTGGGGACCACACGGTATGCGCGATGGTGCACGAGGGAGCCTTCCACTCACCTCCTGCGTCATGATTAAGTCTGCTATGTCCAGAAAATAGCTTTGACGCTCACTCCTGGGGGTCAAGGGGTCGCAGGTTCAGATCCTGTCGTCCCGACTTGTGAGAGTCGTGGTTCAGGGGTGGTGTCGGAGCAGTCCGGCACCACCCCTTGATCATGTTCGGGCACCGGAGCGCCCGGGGAGCCGTCCTGCTGCGAAGGTCACCGCGGTTCCCGTACGACGGCGACCTCGCCCCGTGGGACCGTCACCGAGTCGTGCAGTTCCTTGCCGGTGAGGAGTTCCGTCGCGCCCGGTCCGATCGGCACCTCCGCGCCCTGCCCGGCGTGGTCGATGACGAACAGGTAGTCCGCCTGCGGGCCGCGCCGGCGGACCACCTCCACGCCGGGCGGGGCCGTACGTACCGGCTCCACGCCCGCCTCGCCCCGTACGCGGCCCAGCAGCGCGGCCAGCGTGGCCGGGTCCGGGAGCGTGGCCAGGTACCAGGCGGTGCCCGTGCCGTGCGGGCGGCGGGTCACCGCGGGGATGCCGGACAGGGGGCCGTCGGCGTACGTGGCGACCGCCTCGGCGCCTTCCAGCCGCAGCCGCTCCGACCACAGCGTGCCCGTCGCCCCGTCCGGCACCGCACCGGAGAGAGCCACCTGCTCGTCGGGCAGCAGCGGGAACGGTTCGTCCGAGCGGACGCCCAGCACCTCGCGGAACGCGCCCGGGTAACCCCCCAGCCGCACATGGCAGTTCTCGTCCACGGCCCCGCTGTGGAAGCCCACGGCGAGGGTGCCGCCGCGCTCGGCGAACGCCGACAGGTTCGCCGCGCCCTCGTCGTCCACCAGGTACAGGCTGGGCGCCAGGACCAGGCGGTAGGCGGACAGGTCAGCCTGCGGTCGCACGAAGTCCACGGGCACACCCGACCGCCACAGCGGCTCGTACCAGGCCCGGACCAGGTCCGCGTAGCGCAGCTCCCCGCTCGGCTGCGAGGGCAGTTCCAGGGCCCAGCGGGCGCCCCAGTCCCAGACGACCGCCACCTCGGCGGGCGAGGTGCTGCCGCGTACCTCTGCCAACGCCCGCAGGTCCGCGCCCAGTTGGACCACGTCCCGCCAGATCCGGCTGTCGGTACCCGCGTGCGGCACCATCGCCGAGTGCCACTGCTCCGCACCCGCCCTCGACTGCCGCCACTGGAAGTACGCGATGCCGTCCGCGCCGCGCGCCACGTGCGCCAGCGCGTTACGGCGCAACTCTCCAGGATTCTTCGCCCGGTTGACGGGCTGCCAGTTCACCGCGCCGGTGGAGTGCTCCATCAGCAGCCATGGGCCGCCCGCCAGGGAGCGGGTGAGGTCGCCGCTCAGCGCGATGTCGATCTGCGACTCCGGGTCGGCGGACATCAGGTAGTGGTCGTTGGAGACGATGTCCAGCTCCGGCGCCCAGCGCCAGTAGTCGAGCGCGTCGAAGTCGAACATCACCATGAAGTTGGTGGTGGCCGGGATCGACGGCGCCGCCGCCCGCAGCACGTCCCGTTCCGCCGTGCACAGCGACAGCAGCTCCTCGGAACAGAACCGGCGCCAGTCCAGCTGGTGCGTCGGGTTGGGTACGGCGCCCGTGGCGCGCGGCGGGAGGATCTCCTCCCAGTCGCCGTACCACTGGCTCCAGAACCTCGTTCCCCAGGCGCCGTTGAGTGCCGCCAGGTCGTGGCCGTAGCGGGCCCGGAGCCAGCGGCGGAACGCGGCCGCGCTGGTGTCGCAGTAGCAGGCCGCGTTGTGGCAGCCGTACTCGTTGTGCACGTGCCACATGCGCACGGCGGGGTGGTCCGCGTACCGCTCGGCGAGCGCGCCCGCGATGCGCAGCGCGGCCTCGCGGTAGGCGGGGGAGGACGGGCAGAAGGTCTGCCGGCTGCCGTAGGAGAGGGTGCGGCCGTCGCGGTCGACCGGCAGCGCCTCCGGGTGGGCGCGGAAGAACCACGCCGGAGGCGCCGCCGTGGGCGTGGCCAGGTCGGCGGCGATGCCGTTCTCGTGCAGGAGTCCGAGGACCTTGTCCAGGTGCGAGAAGTCGTAACGGCCCTCGGACGGTTCCAGCAGCGCCCAGGAGAAGATGCCGACGCTGACCAGGTTCACCCCGGCCTCGCGCATCAGGCGCATGTCCTCGGCCCACACCTCCTCGGGCCACTGCTCGGGGTTGTAGTCGCCGCCGTAGGCCAGGCCGGGGACGGACAGGGTGCGCTTCACTGTGTTCTCTTCGTTCCCTTGAACGTGCGGGCGGGTCAGCCCTTGTTGGAGCCCAGGGTCAGACCGCTGACGAACTGGCGCTGCAGCGCGAAGTAGACGACCAGGGTCGGGATCGCGGTCAGCAGCGAGCCCGCCGCCACCAGGTTGGGGTCGGTGAAGTACTGGCCCGATAGGTTGTTCAGGGCCGAGGTGATCGGCATGTTCTGGCCGGTCGAGATCAGCACCAGCGCCCAGAAGAAGTCGTTGTAGATCCAGATCGACAGCAGGGTCGCCAGGGCCGCCATCGCCGGCTTGCACAGCGGCAGCGTGATCTGCCAGTACAGCCGCCACACCGAGGCACCGTCGACCAGCGCGGCCTCCGTCAGCTCGTGCGGCAGCGAGCGCATGTAGTTGCTCAGCACGAACGCGCAGAACCCGGACTGGAACGCCACATGGATGAGGACCAGGCCGAGCGCGGAGTCGTACAGCTTGCCGCTCTGTGTGATGCCCGGCAGGTTCGTCAGCAGGTACAGCCGGTACAGCGGGGTGATGATGACCTGCTGCGGCAGCAGGTTGCCGGCCGTGAACACCAGCAGGAGGGCGAGGTTCAGGCGGAAGTCGAACCGGGCCACGTAGAACGCCACGCAGGAGGACAGGAACAGCGTCAGCAGCACGGCCGGGATCGCGATGACCAGTGTGTTGCCGAAGTAGTGCAGCATGTCCGACTGCTGATACGCGTTCGTGAAGTTCTCGAACGTCAGCTTGTCCGGCCAGGAGACGTAACCCTTGGCGCTGGTCTCGCTGTACGGCCGCATGGCCGAGAAGATCGCCCACAGCAGCGGCGCCAGCCACGCCAGCGCCGTACCGGCCAGGAAGACGTGCAGCAGGACACGGGCCGGGCGGATCGGCGCACGCCGCTTCAGCGGCAGAGTGGTGCTGCTCATGCGCGCCGCTCCTTCCGGAAGGTGGCGATCAGATAGGGGATGATCACCGCGAGCGAGATCACCAGCAGGACGACCGCGATGGCGGAGCCGTAACCGATGCGGCTGGACTCGCCGATGATGTTGTTGGTGACCAGGATCGACAGCAACTCGGTGCCCTGGGCGCCCTTGTTGAAGACGAAGACCAGGTCGAAGGCGCGCAGCGCCTCGATGATCGTGACGACCAGCACGACCGTGTTGGTCGGGCGCAGGGTCGGGAAGATGACGCTCTTGAACGTCTGCCACTCGTTCGCGCCGTCCAGCGCGGAGGCCTCCCTGAGCGACGGGTCGACACTCTTGAGACCCGCCAGGTACAGGATCATCATGTAGCCGGTGTGCCGCCAGGACGCGGCGATGAGCACCGCCCACAGGTTGAGGTGCGGGTCGCCGATCCAGTCGATGTAGTGGCCCGGCTTGTTGGCGCCGATGATGCTGTTGATCAGGCCCGTGTCCGGGTTGTAGATCAGCTGCCAGACGAAGCCGATGCAGGCCATCGAGATGACGACCGGCAGGAAGAACGCGGTCTGGTAGACCCGGCTGAACCGGATCCGCTTGTCGAGCTGCACGGCCAGGAACAGGCCGAACGGCGTCGGGATCAGGATCAGTACGACGAACCAGATGACGTTGTGCTGGACGGCGGGCCAGAACTGCGGGTTGTCGTTGAAGAGTTGCTTGAAGTTGTCCAGGCCCACCCACTTGATCGAGCCGAACCCGATGCCGTCCCAGGTGGTGAAGGCGAGGAAGATCGAGGCGATGGCCGTGACCCACACCAGGAGCACGTGCAGGATCGTCGGCACGCCCGCCATCAGGGCGAGCGTGAACCGGTCACGGCGGGTCAGCAGGCGGCGATGGCCGTGCGTGGCCCGCGTGCGCGCGGGCGAGGCGCCCGGAGGCGGCACGGCGGCCGCCTCCGGGGTCTGGGTGGTGGTATCGGTCGTCATCGGGCCGCTCACTGGGACGCGAAGATGGTCTTCTTCTGGCGCTCGATGGACGACAGCAGGCTGTCCACGCCCTTGGGGTTCTGCAGGAACTTCTGCAGGCCGGGCTGCATCACCGTGGAGGTGAAGTCGGGCCGGGAGTCGCGGTCCATGAACTGGGTGAGGCTCTTGGCGTTGCCGATCATGTCGAACGCCTTCTTCTGCAGCGCCGAGTACGCGGAGGTGCTGGCCTTGTTCGATGCGGCGACCACGCTCGGGTCGGTCTTGAGGTACAGCTCCTCGGCAGCCGGACTGCCCAGGTACTCCAGCAGCTTCACGACACCGTCGTGGTTCTTCGGGGACTTGCTCACCATGAAACCGTCGGTGGGTGCCTCGACCGTCTCCTGGCCGTACGCGGAGTTGATCTCCGGGAAGGGGAAGAAGTCGAGGTCGTCCAGGTCGGCCTTGTTGGTGAACTGCTGGGCCACGAAGGAACCGAGGAGGTACATGCCGGCCTTCTTCGACACCAGGGTCTGGGCGGCGTCCTCCCAGGTACGGCCCATGAAGCCGTCCTGGTGGTAGGGCAGGATCTCGGCCCAGTGGTCGAAGACGGCCTTCACCTTGGGGTCGGTCCAGGCCGCCTTGCCCGCCATCAGCTGGACGTGGAAGTCGTAGCCGTTGAGGCGGAAGTTGATCTGGTCGAAGGTGCCCATCGCCGGCCAGGCGTCCTTGTCGCCGAAGGCGATCGGGACCAGGCCGTCCTTCTTCATCTGCTTGCACAGCGCGACGAGTTCGTCCCAGGTGGCGGGGACCTTGTAGCCGTGCTGCTGGAAGACGCTCTTGCGGTAGAAGATCGCCCAGGGGTACGTCGTCAGCGGCACGAAGTAGTACTTGCCGTCCTGGCCCTTGCTGAGCTTCTTCATCGCGTCGGGGAAGTTGTCCCCGATCTTCGCCCACACGTCGTCGATCGGCGATGCCAGGCCCTTCGCCGCGAAGAACTGCATGCGGTACCCGGCGAACCAGTTGAACACGTCGTCCGGCGTGCCCTGCAGATACGAGTTGATCTGCTCCTGGAAGGTGTTGTGGTCCTTGGTGTTCACGTCGACCGTGATGCCGTACTGCTTCTTGAAGCCGGCGTACACGCTCGCGAAGGCCTGCTTCGGCACGGCGTCCGAGGCGTTGGAGCCGAGGGTGACGGTCTTCGGGTCCGAGGAGGAACCGCTGCCTCCGCAGGCGGACAGCAGGGGTATGCCGGCCCCGGCGAGCAGGGCGGCACTGCCTGCTCCGCGCAGGACCGAACGACGGCTGGGACCCGGGACGGAGAGACCGGAGGGGGAGAGGCGCATGGCGGCTCCTGAGGAATACAGGGCTCGGTCAAGGGGATGAGTTGATCACCGAAAGGTTTTCGAAACCGATCAGAAACCAACTCGACCGAACATCGTGGGCGTAATAACAGCCCCATGTCCGCTCATGCGTCAATAGGGCGGCCCCTCCTGGGCTGTCTCTTGCCCGAAACGTAATCGTCACCGTTACCTGCGTGTTCACCCGGGCGAAGAGCCGAGAGCCCCCACGGCGCGGGCGGCCGAGGGGGCTGTGTGAACACGGGTGATTCCGCTTCGGGTCCTGACCAGCGGTTCGGGTCCCGCGCCGGCGGTTCAGGTACGGACCAGCAGCTGGAAGTCGAAGGCGTACCGCGACGCCCGGTAGACATGGCTGCCGTACTCCACCGGCCGGCCCGTGACGTCGTACGCGGTGCGCCGCATGGTGAGCAGGGCCGCGCCCTCCCGCTCCTCCAGCAGGGCGCCCTCCTCGGCCGTCGCGCTGCGGGCGCCGATGGACTGGCGGGCGCTGTGCAGCACGATCCCGGCGGACCGCATCATGCGGTACAGCCCCGTCGACTCCAGCTGCCGCGTGGGGAGTTCGAGGAGCGAGGCCGGCAGGTAGTTGCACAGGAACGCCACCGGGCGGCCGTGGGTGCAGCGCAGCCGTTCCAGCACGGTGACCTCCGCGCCCTCCGCGATCCCGAGGGCGGCGGCCAACTCGGCGCCCGCCGGGATGGGTTCGTTGCGCAGCACCCGGGTGGTCGGCTCCTGCCCGGCCGACTCCAGGTCGTCGTAGAGGCTGCTGAGCTCCAGTGGCCGCCTCACCTTGCTGTGCACGACCTGCGTGCCCACCCCGCGACGGCGCACCAGCAGCCCCTTGTCGACCAGGGGCTGGATCGCCTGGCGCACGGTGGGCCGGGACAGGCCGAGGCGTACGGACAGGTCGACCTCGTTGCCCAGGAGGTCGCCGGGGGCCAGCGTGCCGTGTTCGATGGCCGCTTCCAGTTGCCGGGCGAACTGGTAGTACAGGGGCACCGGGCTGGTGCGGTCCAGGGTGAAGCCGAGGGAGTCGAGCGCACGATCACCCGGTGCCGTTCGCTGCGGGGTGCGGTGTACTGGGCTCATGCCTCTCAGGTGTAGGTCCCGGACGGCGCGGGTGTCAATAGTTTGTACTTACATTCGGACCTGCTTCTGAAATGATGTCTTAACAAAGTATTGACAGCAGGCGCCCCCAAGGACTTGGATCCCGTCCCAACGCAACAGCGTCCCTTCCCCGTCACACGCACAGTGAGGTGCAGGAAAGATGGACCGCTCTTCTCCCTCCCGCTCCCGGAGACTGGCCCCGGTGGTGGCGGTCGCCGCCGCGGCGGCCCTGACCCTCGCCGGCTGCGCCAGCAGTCACGGCGGCAAGAAGGCCGAGGAGGCGGCACAGAACGCCTCGGCGGGCAAGGCCAACACCCCGCGCATGACCGTCGCGCTGGTCACGCACCAGGCGCCCGGTGACACCTTCTGGGACACCGTCCGCAAGGGCGCCGAGGCCGCCGCCGCCAAGGACAACATCAAGCTGGTCTACTCCGCCGATCCGAACGCCGGCAACCAGGCGAACCTGGTGCAGAACGCGATCGACCAGAAGGTCGACGGCGTCGCGGTCACCCTGGCCAAGCCGGACGCCATGAAGAGCGTCATCGGCAAGGCGGAACAGTCCGGCATACCGGTGGTGGGCCTGAACTCGGGCCTGAGCGACTGGAAGAAGCTGGGCCTGCTGGAGTTCTTCGGGCAGGACGAGAGCGTGGCCGGCGAGGCGTTCGGCGACAAGCTGAACTCCACCGGTGCCAAGAAGGTCGTCTGTGTCATCCAGGAGCAGGGCAACGTGGGCCTCACCCAGCGCTGCGACGGGGTGCAGAAGACGTTCAAGGGCACCACTGAGACGCTGTATGTGAACGGCACCGACATGCCGTCCGTGAAGTCGACCATCACGGCCAAGCTCAAGCAGGACAGCGCCATCGACACCGTCGTCACCCTGGGCGCCCCGTTCGCCCTCACGGCGGTGCAGTCGCTGAGCGACGCCGGCAGCAAGGCCAAGGTGGCCACCTTCGACCTGAACAAAGACCTGGTGAAGGCCGTCCAGAACGGCTCCATCGAGTTCGCCGTCGACCAGCAGCCCTATCTGCAGGGTTACCTGGCGGTCGACGCACTGTGGCTCTACAAGAACAACGGCAACTACAGCGGCGGCGGGGTCCAGCCGGTGCTGACCGGCCCGGCCTTCGTCGACAAGTCCAACGTCGACAAGGTCGCCGAGTTCGCCGCGAAGGGGACCCGGTGATGAGTATGGCCCAGCAGGCTGAGCCCGCCCTCGGCAGGCCGCCGGCGTCCGGCCCCGAGCAGACCGACGGCCGCACCGCCCGCCGCCCGCTGGTGCTGCGGCTGCTGGCCCGCCCCGAGGTGGGCGTCTTCCTCGGCGCCGCCGCCGTACTGGTCTTCTTCCTGGTCGTCGCGCCCTCGGTCCGCCAGGGCAGCTCGATGGCGACGATCCTCTACCAGTCCTCGACCATCGGGATCATGGCCCTGCCGGTGGCCCTGCTGATGATCGGCGGCGAGTTCGACCTCTCCGCGGGCGTCGCGGTGATCACCTCGGCGCTCACCGCCAGCATGCTCAGCTACCAGCTGACGATGAACGTGTGGACGGGGGTGATCGTCGCGCTGGTCGTGTCGCTGGGGATCGGGTTCTTCAACGGCTGGATGGTGGTGAAGACGGGCCTGCCCAGCTTCCTGATCACCCTGGGCACGTTCCTGATCCTGCAGGGCGTGAACCTGGCCGTGACCAAGCTGGTCACCGGCAACGTGGCCACCGACGACATCAGCGACATGGACGGCTTCGACCAGGCCAGGAAGGTCTTCGCGTCCTCGTTCGACGTCGGCGGGGTCCAGGTGAAGATCACCGTGGTGTGGTGGCTGGTCTTCGCGGCCCTGGCGACCTGGGTGCTGCTGCGCACCCGGTACGGCAACTGGATCTTCGCGGTCGGCGGCAACAAGGAGAGCGCGCGGGCCGTCGGTGTCCCGGTGACCTTCACCAAGATCTCGCTGTTCATGCTGGTCGGGTTCGGCGCCTGGTTCATCGGCATGCACAACCTGTTCTCCTTCAACACCGTGCAGTCCGGCGAGGGCGTCGGCCAGGAGCTGATCTACATCGCGGCGGCCGTCATCGGCGGGTGTCTGCTCACCGGCGGCGCCGGCTCCGCGATCGGCCCGGTCTTCGGCGCGTTCATGTTCGGCATGGTCAACCAGGGCATCGTCTACGCCGGCTGGAACCCCGACTGGTTCAAGGCCTTCCTGGGCGTGATGCTGCTCGGCGCCGTCCTGATCAATCTGTGGGTCCGGCGCACGGCGACGCGGAGGTAGAGCGATGACCGACAACAAGACCCACGGCACCCTTGTCCAGGACACACCGCCCGCCGACGACGGCTTGCTGGTCGAACTGCGCAGGGCCGGCAAGTCCTACGGCAACATCCGCGCCCTGCACGGCGTCGACCTCAAGGTCCACGCCGGTGAGGTCACCTGCGTCCTCGGGGACAACGGTGCGGGCAAGTCCACCCTCATCAAGATCGTGTCGGGGCTGCACCAGCACACCGAGGGCGAGTTCCTCGTCGACGGCGCCCCGGTCCGCTTCTCCAGCCCGCGCGAGGCCCTCGACCGCGGTATCGCGACCGTCTACCAGGACCTGGCCACGGTGCCGTTGATGCCGGTGTGGCGCAACTTCTTCCTCGGCTCGGAGATGACCAAGGGCCCGTGGCCGGTCCGCCGCCTGGACATCGCGGCGATGAAGAAGACCGCGGACGAGGAACTGCGCCGCATGGGCATCGTCCTGGACGACCTGGAACAGCCCATCGGTACCCTCTCCGGCGGCCAGCGCCAGTGCGTGGCCATCGCCCGTGCCGTCCACTTCGGTGCCCGGGTCCTGATCCTGGACGAGCCCACCGCCGCCCTGGGCGTGAAGCAGTCCGGGGTCGTGCTGAAGTACATCGCCGCCGCCCGCGACCGCGGCCTCGGCGTCATCTTCATCACCCACAACCCCCACCACGCCTACATGGTCGGCGACCACTTCAGCGTCCTGCGCCTGGGCACCCTGGAGCTGTCCGCCTCCCGCACCGAGGTCAGCCTGGAGGAACTGACCAACCACATGGCCGGCGGCGCCGAACTCGCCGCCCTCAAGCACGAACTGGCCCAGGTACGCGGCGTCGACACCGACGAACTACCCGAGGAGGAGGACCTCACCGCACCCGTCGCGCCCTCCCCGGAAGGAACCCCCTGACCATGGCCACCCCCACCCCGCTGGACCGGATCCGGGTCGGCTCGGCCCCCGACTCCTGGGGCGTCTGGTTCCCCGACGACCCGCGGCAGGTGCCCTGGGAACGCTTCCTGGACGAGGTGTCCCAGGCCGGCTACGAGTGGATCGAACTCGGCCCCTACGGCTACCTCCCCACCGACCCGGCGCGGCTCGGCGACGAGGTGGCCCGGCGGAACCTGAAGGTCTCCGCCGGCACGGTCTTCACCGGCATGCACCGCGGCCCGTCCGTCTGGGCGGAGACGTGGGCACATGTCAGCCAGGTCGCCGCGCTCACCCAGGCGATGGGCGCGCGGCACCTGGTGGTCATCCCCTCCTTCTGGCGGGACGACAGGACCGCCGAGATCCTGGAGCCGCCCGAGCTGACCGCCGAGCAGTGGGCGCACCTGACCAAGGGCATGGAACGGCTCGGCCACGAGGTCAAGGAGACGTACGGCCTGGACATCGTGGTCCACCCGCACGCCGACACCCACATCGACACCGAGGACCACGTCGAGCGCTTCCTGGACTCGACCGACACCGACCTGGTCAACCTCTGCCTGGACACCGGGCACTACGCCTACTGCGGCGGGGACAGCGTCAAGCTCATCGAGACCTACGGCGAGCGCATCGGCTATCTGCACCTCAAGCAGGTCGACCCGGACGTCCTCGCCGAGGTGATCGCCGACGAGGTGCCGTTCGGGCCGGCGGTGCAGCGCGGCGTGATGTGCGAACCGCCCTCCGGCGTGCCCGAACTGGGGCCCGTCCTGGAGGCCGCGCAGGGGCTGGGCGTGGAGCTGTTCGCGATCGTCGAGCAGGACATGTATCCCTGCGAGCCGGACCGGCCCCTGCCGATCGCGGTGCGGACCCGGAGGTTCCTGCGGTCCTGCGGGGCCTGACAGGATTGGGCCAGGAGGCGGCCGGGAACCAACCGGTGGCACGCGGGCGTTGTGTACGACGACGGGGGCGCCCGCGAACACGGGAGGACCAGATGACTCACCGCACCGAACCCCGGAAGACGGCCCGGGACGCGACCGACCCGGTGACGCTGCGCCGCGACCGCTTCGGCACGCTGCCCGATCGGATACGCCCCGAGGACATGGTCGAGACCAAGCCGGCCACCCTGCCCGACCCGGCGCGCGACACGTACAACCCCGACGAGTGGCTGATCCGTTACTGCGGCTGAGACACGGGTACGGCCACCGCGGCTGGGACACGGTTACGGCGCCGGGCACCTCCGCCCGGCGCCTCCCGCATGTCTCAGAGCTTCCGCACCTCCGCGAGCGTCACCGGCCGGTGCTCCTGGAGGGACAGGGTGCAGGCCTCGGCGATCCAGCCTGCCTCCAGGGCGTCCTCGACGGTGCAGGGGGAGGGGCGGGTGCCGGCCACGACCTCGGTGAACGCGGTGAGTTCGGCGCGGTAGGCGTCGGTGAAGCGGTCCATGAAGAAGTCGTGCGGGGTGCCGGACGGGAAGGTCACGCCGGGCTCGACCGAGCGCAGCGGGAGCTTGTCGTCCAGGCCGACGGCGATGGAGTCGGCGAAGCCGTGGAGCTCCATGCGGACGTCGTAACCCCGGGCGTTGTGGCGGGAGTTGGAGACCACCGCGATGGTGTCGTCGTCCAGGGTGAGGATCGCGCCGGTGGTGTCCGCGTCGCCCGCCGCCTCGATGTAGTCGGCGCCCCGGTTGCCCCCGACCGCGTACACCTCGGTGACCTCGCGGCCCGTCACCCAGCGGATGATGTCGAAGTCGTGCACGGAACAGTCCCGGAAGATGCCCCCGGAGGCGGCGATGTACGCGGCCGGCGGCGGCGCCGGGTCCAACGTCGTGGAGCGGACCGTGTGCAGCTTGCCCAGTTCGCCCGCCTGTACGGCGGCGCGCGCGGCGGTGAAGCCCGCGTCGAAGCGGCGGTTGTAACCGATCTGGATCGGCACGTCGCTGTCGCGCACGGCCTTCAGCACCTCGACACCCTCCGCCATGGTGCGGGCGACCGGCTTCTCGCAGAAGACGGGGACACCGGCCTCGACGCCGGCCCGGATCAGCGCCGGGTGGGCGTCCGTGGCCGCCGCGACGACCAGGCCGTCCACCCCGGCCGCGAGCAGCGCCTCCGGCGAGTCCGCGACCTCGGCGCCGAACCGCTCGGCGGCGGCCTTGGCGGCGTACGCGAACGGGTCGGCGACGACGAGCGCCTCGACGGCGTCCAGTCCGGACAGGGTCTCGGCGTGGAAGGCGCCGATGCGGCCGAGGCCGAGGATTCCGATACGCATGGTGCTCCTTGAGTACGACTGTTCCGTCAGGGAGGTCGGTCGAGGGTGCCGAGGACGTTCCGGTCCCAGTCGATCACCGACCCCGTGACCACCCCTGACCGGCCGGACAGCAGCAAGACCACGAAGTCGGCGATCTCGTCCGGTTGGCCCAGCGTGCCCGTCGGCAGCTGCGCAGCGGACTGCTCGCGCCAGTCCTCGCCGGTGCAGTGGAAGGCCTTTCCGTCACCGAGGCGGCGTGCGGGTGGTCCACGAGGCGGGTCGTCCGGTCGGTCTGGGCGCGGAAGGCGGCCAGGTCGCAGTCCTGCCCGGACGGCCAGGCACGTCCTGGCACGGAGGCGGCGGACATCGGCGTCCTTTCGATCACGGCTTTCGGCCACGGCGACGACGCGGCCCTGTCATTCTTGTCATGACAAACCCCTCGAACAACCAGCAGTCAGCCATCAAAAACCCCTCAAGGAGCCGGCCCATGGGCCACCCGTTCCCGATCCGGGAGATCGCACGTCAGGCGGGCCTCAGCGAGGCCACGGTGGACCGTGTCCTCAACGGCAGGGGAGGAGTACGTGAGAGCACCGCGCAGGAGGTGCACCGGGCCATCGCCGACCTCGACCGGCAGCGCACCCAGGTGCGGCTGGTCGGCCGTACCTTCATGGTCGACATCGTGGTGCAGGCACCGGAGCGGTTCAGCACCGCCGTGCGCGCCGCCCTGGAGGCCGAACTGCCGTCCCTGCACCCGGCCGTGGTCCGCTCACGCTTCCACTTCCGCGAGACCGGTCCGGCCGCAGAGCAGGTCAGGACGCTGGACCGGATCGCCCGGCGCGGCTCCCAGGGCGTGATCCTCAAGGCGCCCGACGTCCCCGAGGTCACCGCCGCCGTGGGCCGGCTCACCGCGGCCGGCATCCCGGTCGTCACCCTGGTCACCGACCTGCCCGCCAGCGGCCGGATCGGCTACGTCGGCAGCGACAACCGGGCCGCCGGCGCCACCGCCGCCTATCTGACGGGCCAGTGGCTCGGCGACCGGCCCGGCCATGTCCTCACCAGCCTGAGCAGCGGCTTCTTCCGCAACGAGGAGGAGCGCGAGATGGGGTTCCGGAGCGTGATGCGGACCCGGCATCCGGAGCGCACCCTGGTGGAGATCACCGAGGGACAGGGCCTGGACGCCACCCAGTACGACCTGGTCCGCGCCGCCCTGGAACGGGACCCGGAGATCCGGGCCGTGTACTCCATCGGCGGCGGCAACAACGCCACCCTGCGCGCCTTCGCCGACCTCGGCCGTGCCTGCGCGGTGTTCATCGCCCACGACCTCGATCACGACAACACGCGACTGCTGCGCGAGCACCGGCTGTCCGCCGTGCTCCACCACGACCTGCGCCAGGACATGCGGGAGGCCTGCCACCTCGTGATGCGGGCGCACGGCGCGCTGCCTCCGGCCGGCCCGCCGACGCTGTCCGCGATCCAGGTCGTCACGCCGTACAACCTGCCCGCGCAGGCGGCCGAGTGAAGGGGGACCCGGTGACCCGCACCGAGCACACGGAGATCCAGGGCACACCGCTGGTCGCGACCCTCGTACCGGGTGGCGAGATCGGGCTGCTGGCCCTGCACGGCAGCAACGAAGGGGGTACGGCCGAACTCGCGGACCTCGTGGCGCGCCGCTGCGGCGCCACCAGCCTCGTCTTCACCCAGCCGGGGGTACGGCAGCCCGTGCACATCCCGTCCCCGCTCATGGCGGCCGACCACTGCGCACTCCTGCGGGAGTTCCTGGACCGGGTCTCCCTCACCGTCTCCCTGCACGGCCACATGCGGCCCGAGGCACCGCACACCGTCTTCCTCGGCGGCCGCAACCGGGCCGCGGCCCGCGTCCTCGCCGAGGCACTGGCCGCCGGGGCCCGGGACTTCCCGGCCGTCACCGACCTGGCCGCCATCCCGGCCGACCTGCGCGGCGTGCATCCCAGGAACCCGGTCAACCTGACCCGCCTCGGCGGAGTCCAGGTGGAACTGCCGCTCTCGGCCCGGACGAGCGGGCGAGCGGACGTCCCGCCGGAGAAGGTGGTCGCGGCGCTGACCGCCGGCGTCAAGGGGCTGAGCGCCTGACGGAGGACCGGTGGCACCCCGGCCGCGCCCCGCCTCACAGGTTGATCGCGTACGCCTTGCGCAGCGTCTCGTGCACGGTCCACGTCGTACGGTCGCCCGCGCGCAGCACCGCCATGTCGCCCGGCCCCACCTCGAGCGTCGGCCCGTCCTCGACCTCGACCGTCGCCGAACCGCTGATCACGACGAACAGTTCGTCCGCCTCCGTGTCGGTGACGACGCCTGGCGTGATCTGCCAGATCCCACGGATCTGCCGTCCGTCCGGGGACTCCCAGACCACCTTCCCGGTGACCTCGGGGGAGCCGGAGACGATCTGTTCCCGGTCGAGGGGCTCGGGTTCGAGGCCGGCGTCGGGGATGTGGAGCGCGAAGCTGTGCGTCATGCGGCGAGCCTAGCCAGCGCCGAGCCGCGCCGGAGTCGACAGTGTGTGGAGCATCGGGGCTGGTGGGAGGACACTTCGTCATCCCGCGCGGACTGGCGGGGCGGCGCCGCACGGGTGATCGTGGGGACCATGGCTGACTCCACGGCGGTCGGCACGGCACCGCCCCGGCAGCACGACACACGTGAGGCCGTCCTGTTCGGCGGTGTGTACGGCGCCGTCCTCGCCAGCTCGATGGTGGCGGCGCTCACCCAGTACGGCCGTACGACAGCCGCCGGCCGCCGCTACGACGCCGTGTGGCTCCTGGTGACCGCTTTCGCCTCCGCCCTCGCGCACGGCTACGCCCACTACATCGCCGAACGCGCCCCGCACCGCCGTTGGGACGTGCTGCGCACGCTGCGGGACGAGTGGCCGCTGGTCACGGCCGTGCTGCCCACGGTCTTCCTGCTCGCGGGCGCGGGCTGGGGCTGGTGGTCACCGAACGGCGTCCAGTACCCGGCGTTCGCCCTCAACATCGTGATCCTTTTCGTCCTCGGCCTGATCACCGCCCGCTGGTCCGCCCGGAGTTGGCCCATGGCGGTCCTCATGGGCGCCGGGGACGCGTTGCTCGGGGTGATCGTGGTGGTGGCGAACGCGCTCATCAAGTAGGCGGTGCCCGGCCTCAGCGGCCGGTGCGCACCCCGTCCAGCGCGATGGCGAGAACCCGGTCGCGCTGGGCGTCGTCGTCGAAGGCCGTGGCCGTGATGCCGGCGACCATCCGCAGCAGGTCGGTGAAGTCCATGTCCGCGCGGGCCACGCCCGCCCGCTGGGCGCGCTCCAGCAGCGGGCCTCCGGCGGCGTACATCGAGTCGCGGCAGGCCTGGAAGATCTCCGACTCGTCGTTGAGTGCCTCGCGCACCGCGCGCTTGGTGACCATGTAGCCGGCGAACCGGTCCAGCCAGGCGGTCAGCGCCTCCCACGGCTCCAGGTCCGCGACCTCCACGGCCGCCCGGCACAGGGCGTTGACCTCGTCGGCGTAGACGCTCTCGAAGAGGTCGCGGCGGGTGGGGAAGTTCCGGTAGAGCGTGCCGATGCCGACGCCCGCGCGGCGGGCGATGTCCTCCAGGGAGGCGTCGGAGCCGTGCTCGGCGAACGCCTCGCGGGCGGCGTCGAGCAGGGCGTCGTAGTTGCGGGCGGCGTCCTTGCGGTGCGGGCGGCGGGCCGCCACGATCTCGCCGACGGGGAAGGGCGTGGCCGTCACTGGTGCCTCCCAGGGGAATCGATGAACCGGAGGAATGCATCCGGTTCGGTTGAACCGGAGGGCTACCTCCGCTAGAGTGGAGGGGCGCCTCCACTTTAGCACTGCGGGGGCGCCACCGCCGTGGGCGGACATGCCCCGGCACGACGCCCCCTTCGCCCGTCACAGCACTCCCACTCGGAGAGGCCCTCCCATGCCCCGCACGTCCACCCGCCTCACCTTCGCGGTCCTCGCGACCGGTGCGGGCGTGTTCTCCATGCTCCAGTCGCTGATCGCGCCGGCCCTGCCGACCGTCCAGCACGCCCTGCACGCCTCCCAGTCGACCGCGACCTGGGTGATGACCGCCTATCTGCTGTCCGCCTCGGTCTTCACCCCGATCCTCGGCCGGGTTGGCGACCTCGTCGGCAAGAAACGCACGCTCGTCGGCGTCCTGCTCGCCGTCCTCGCCGGCTGTCTCGTCGCCGCGCTCGCCCCGGACATCGGTGTCCTCATCGTCGCCCGGGTCGTCCAGGGCGTCGGCGGTGCCCTGTTCCCGCTGTCCTTCGGCATCATCCGCGACGAGTTCGCGCCCGCCGAGGTGAGCGGCAGCATCAGCAACCTCTCCGCGGTCATCGCCGCGGGCGGCGGGGTCGGCATGGTGGCCGCCGGACCGATCGTCTCCGCGCTCGACTACCGCTGGCTCTTCTGGATCCCCGTGGCGATCGTCGCCGCGACGGTCCTGATCGCCGTGGCCTACGTCCCCGAGTCACCCAAGCGGGCCCAGGGGAAGGTCAGTTGGTACGGCGCCGTGCTGCTCTCCGCGTGGCTGGTGGCCCTGCTGCTGCCGCTGAGCCAGGCCGGGCAGTGGGGCTGGGGCTCGCCGAAGGTGCTCGGCCTGTTCGCCGCCGCCGTCGTGCTGTTCGCCCTGTGGCTCACGGCCGAGGCCCGCTCCCGCACCCCGCTCATCGATCTGCGTGTGATGCGGCTGCCCGCGGTGTGGACGACCAACGCCGCCGCCCTGCTCTTCGGCGCGGGCATGTACGCGATCTGGTCCTTCCTGCCGGGCTTCGTCCAGACGCCGGCCGCGGCCGGCTACGGCTTCGGGGCGAGCGTCACCGCCTCCGGTCTCCTCATGCTCCCGATGCTGCTGGCGATGTTCGTCTCCGGCGTCCTCTCGGGCCGTCTCGAGCCCCGCGTCGGCGCCAAGGCGCTCCTCACCACCGGTGCCGCACTGGGCGCGCTGGCCTGCGGATTCCTCACCCTCTGGCACGACGCCCAGTGGCAGATAGCCGTGGTGGCGGGGCTGTTCGGCCTCGGCATCGGACTGGCCTTCGCCTCCATGGCCAACCTCGTCGTCGGCAGCGTCCCGCGCGAGCAGACCGGCGCCGCGACCGGTATGAACGCCAACATCCGCACCATCGGCGGCTCCATCGGCGCCGCGCTCACCAGCGTCCTGGTCACCGGCCGCCTCCAGCCCTCCGGCCTGCCCTACGCCTCCGGCTACACCCACGGCTGGACCCTGCTCGCCCTCCTCTGCCTGGCCGCGGCCGGCGCCGCCCTCCTCGTCCCGGCCCGCCGCCCCACCCGTACGACGATCCCCGCCGCGGCGGGTGCGGCACAGGCACCCGCCCAGGTGCGGTAGTGTTGACCTGCGTGATCACGCGGGACACCCCGGGTGAGACCGCAACGGGACGTGGCGCAGCTTGGTAGCGCACTTGACTGGGGGTCAAGGGGTCGCAGGTTCAAATCCTGTCGTCCCGACTTGCGACGTAGCAGGTCAGAGGCCGTATCGGACATCCGATACGGCCTCTTGTGCGATCCCGGGGACCATGTGGGGACGAGCACTCTCGACTGCGGGTCTCGGCGCTCAGGCTCCCAGTGAGGGGATTTTGGCGGCGATGACGTCCGTGCGCTCGAGCGTGGGCGGATGGGCGAAGTGCTCGAGTGCTTCAGCCAGTCGGGTCCGTCCTGCCTCCAGGTGTGCCTGGCGGTCGGCCTCGCCGGGGAAGGCGTCGACGACCGCGTAGATCCCCGGCCCCAGGCGGAGTGCCAGCCAGACGACGGTGCCGGACTCGGCCTCGACGTGCGCAAGGGCCGCCTTCAACTGGGCCTCCACTGCCGCCTCGTGGCCCGGTTCGGCTTCTATGCGCACGAACAGTCCCACATTGACCATGGCTTCTCTCCAGTCGGTGTCGTTGTTCCGCCCGTCCGCGGCCTGAGGCCGCGGACAGGACCGCCCTCGTGGCATTCGTGGGCGGTCGCACCTGAGAGCCGCGGCAGGTCCCGGAGTGTGACATCCGGCCGGGCGAGTGTGGACCCACGCTCGTCGTCCTGGACACCCTCACCGGCCCTGGACGGACGGCCGGACCTCGGGCAGGGCTGCCGGCAAGGCTCCGCGGCCCCGGGAGCCGACGAGCGGGGGCACACCGTGCGCTCCGTCCCGTGTGGGTTCAAGCTGGAGACAGATCTCCATACGGGCACCGGCTCCGCTCCAGGCCGGGCCGGTGGCGCCCGACGTGTGAAGGCGAGGGAGAACGATCATGCGGGTGGGAGTGCTGACCGGGGGTGGCGACTGCCCTGGTCTCAATGCGGTGATCCGCAGTGTCGTACGCAAAGGCGCGCAGGAACACGCCTGGAAGTTCGTGGGGATCGTCGACGGCTGGGCCGGCGCGGTCAAGGACGTGACCATGTCCTTGGACGTCCCGGCCGTGCGCGGAATCCTTCCGCTCGGCGGCACGATTCTCGGCTCCTCTCGCACCAACCCCCTCCGGCTCGAGGACGGCATCGACCGCATCAAGAACACCCTCGGCGCCCACAAGATCGATGCCCTGGTCGTCATCGGCGGCGAGGACACGCTCAGCGTCGCGACCGCACTGTCCGACGCGGGGATCAACCTGGTCGGCGTGCCCAAGACCATCGACAACGACGTGGGCGGCACCGACTACACCTTCGGCTTCGACACCGCCGTCAGCATCGCGACCGAGGCCATCGACCGCCTCCACACCACCGCGGAGTCCCACAAGCGCACACTCGTCGTCGAAGTGATGGGACGCCACTCCGGGTGGATCGCTCTGCACGCCGGCGTCGCCGGGGGCGCGAATGCCATCCTCATCCCGGAAGTGGAGTTCGATCTCGACCAGGTGTGCGCCTGGGTGGAGAAACGCTTCGAGATCAACTACGCGCCGATCGTCGTCGTGGCCGAGGGAGCCGTTCCCAGGGCCGGACAGATGGTGGTCAAGGACGAGTCGCGCGACGAGTTCGGGCACGTGCGCCTGTCCGGGATCGGTGACTGGCTGGCCCGGCAGGTCGAGCACCACACGGAGAAGGAGGCCCGCACGACCGTTCTCGGCCACGTCCAGCGTGGTGGCACGCCGAGTGCATACGACCGGTGGCTCGCCACACGCTTCGGCCTGCACGCCGTGGACGCGGTCCGGGACGGCGACTTCGGCACGATGATGGCTCTGCGCGGCACGGACATCACACGGATCCCGCTCGCTGACGCGACGAAGGCGACCAAACGGGTCCCGCAAGAGCTGTACACGGAGTTCGACGTTTTCTTCGGTACCTGACGCTGCCACGTGGTGGCGTTCGGCACGGCAAGCATCCGCAGGTCCCGGTGCCGTGCTGCCGCAGACCGGTGGGGGGGGGGGGGGCGGAGGTGTCCAGAGCACCCGCGCCGGCGAGGGGGGGGGGGGGGGGTGCGACGCCGCGGCCCGCCCGGGGGCCGGCGGGGGGGTGGGCCACGCAAGAT
>NZ_JBEPBF010000034.1:0-76083 GCF_040298985.1 Streptomyces sp. NPDC001093
TTCCCCCTCCGCGGGGGCGCCGCCGGTCCGTCGACCGGCGCCGCCCCCTCGGCTTTCCCCTCCGCATCAGAACCCCGTGAATCCCCCCCCCCGGGTCCCCTCCCCGGGTTCTGATGACAGGTACGACACTCAGGACCCGGGGAGGGTTGCACGAGTTCTCAAGATTTTTTGAGCACGTGTGCCACGAACCGCGCCGCCGTCTCCGCCAGCACCTCCCGCCCGTCCCGGGCCCACAACTCCTCGTTGAAGAGTTCGACCTCGATCGGACCCGTGTAGCCGGCCGCCTCCACGTACCCCCGCCACTCGCGCATGTCGATCGCGCCGTCGCCGATCTGGCCCCGGCCGTTGAGGACGCCCTCGGGCAACGGGGTGATCCAGTCGGCGAGTTGGAACGCGTGGATACGGCCGCCCGCACCCGCCCGCGCGATCTGCGCCGGAGCTTGGTCGTCCCACCAGATGTGATACGTGTCCACCGTCACCCCGACCTGGTGCGCCGGGAAGCGTTCCGCGAGGTCCAGGGCCTGCGTCAGCGTCGACACCACACAGCGGTCCGATGCGTACATGGGGTGGAGGGGCTCGATGGCCAGGCGGACGCCATGGTCTTCGGCGTAAGGCACGAGTTCGGTCAGGGCGTCGGCGATGCGTTCGCGGGCCGCGCGCAGGTCCCTGCTGCCGGGCGGGAGGCCGCCGGAGACCAGGACCAGGGTGTCGGTGCCAAGCGTGGCCGCCTCGTCCACCGCCCGGCGGTTGTCGTCCAGGGCGCGGGCACGCTCCTCCGGGTCGATCGCCGTGAAGAAGCCGCCCCGGCACAGCGACGTCACCGTCAGGCCCGCGTCCCGGACCAGCTTCGCCGTCGCCTCCAGGCCGTACTCCCGGACCGGCTCCCGCCACAGGCCCACCTGGCTCACGCCCAACTGGCCGCAGGAGTCCGCCAGTTCCGGCAACGACAGCTGCTTCACCGTCATCTGGTTGATGCTGAAGCGCGCGAGATCGGTCATTGGTTCACCCCGTACAGGGACAGAAGGGTCTTCATGCGCTCCTCGGCCGGCTTCGGGTCGGGGAACAGGCCCAGTCCGTCGGCGAGTTCGTAGGCGCGGGCCAGGTGCGGGAGGGAGCGGGCCGACTGCAGGCCGCCGACCATCGTGAAGTGGGACTGGTGGCCCGCGAGCCAGGCCAGGAACACCACGCCCGTCTTGTAGAAGCGGGTGGGGGTCTGGAAGAGGTGGCGGGACAACTCGACCGTCGGGTCGAGCAGTTCACGGAAACCGGTCGCGTCCCCGGTGTCCAGGATCCGTACCGCCTCGGCCGCCAGCGGGCCCAGCGGGTCGAAGATGCCGAGGAGGGCGTGGCTGAAGCCCTGGTCGTCGCCGGCGATCAACTCGGGGTAGTGGAAGTCGTCGCCGGTGTAGCAGCGGACACCGCGTGGCAGCCGGCGGCGCAGGCCGATCTCGCGCCGGGCGTCGAGCAGGGACACCTTGATGCCGTCCACCTTGTCCGGGTGGGCGGCGATGACCTGCAGGAACACCTCGGTCGCCGCGTCCAGGTCGGTAGAGCCCCAGTAGCCCTCCAGCGCCGGGTCGAACATGGGGCCCAGCCAGTGCAGGATCACCGGCCCGGCGGACTGGCGCAGGAGATGGCCGTAGACCTCCAGGTAGTCCTCGGGGCCGGTGGCGGCAGCGGCCAGCGCCCGCGACGCCATCAGGATCGGCTGGGCGCCCGACTCCTCGGCGACCGCGAGCTGTTCCTCGTAGGCCGCGCGGATCTCCGCCGGAGAGCCGGCCTCGATCTGGTCGGTGCCGACGCCGCAGGCGATCCGGCCGCCGACCGACCGTGCCTCGGCCGCGCTCCGGCGGATCAGCTCGGCCGCGCCCGCCCAGTCCAGGCCCATGCCGCGCTGGGCGGTGTCCATCGCCTCGGCGACACCGAGCCCGTGGGACCACAGGTGGCGGCGGAAGGCGAGGGTGGCCTCCCAGTCGACGGCGGCGGGCGCGTCGGGGGACACGTCCGCGAACGGGTCGGCCACGACGTGCGCCGCCGAGAACACCGTACGAGAGGTGAAGGGGGTGCCCGGCGAGACGCGCAACGGCTCGGTGCGGGGCTCGTACGTCCGCAACCGCCCGTCCGTGGAGGGGAGTTGGATGGTCACAGGCCGATCTCCGGTACGTCGATGCGGCGGCCCTCGGCGGAGGACTTCAGGCCCAGTTCGGCGAGTTGGACGCCGCGGGCGCCGGCCAGCAGGTCCCAGCGGTACGCGGTGTCGGCGTGGACGTGCCTGAGGAACAGCTCCCACTGGGCTTTGAAGCCGTTGCCGAAGTCCGCGTTGTCCGGGACTTCCTGCCACTGCTCGCGGAAGGCCTCGGTCGCCGGGACGTCCGGGTTCCAGACCGGCTTGGGGGTCGCCGACCTGTGCTGGACCCGGCAGTTCCTCAGTCCCGCCACCGCCGAGCCCTCGGTGCCGTCGACCTGGAACTCGACCAGTTCGTCGCGGCCCACGCGCACGGCCCAGGAGGAGTTGATCTGGGCGACGGCGCCGCCCTCCAGCTCGAAGATGCCGTAGGCCGCGTCGTCCGCCGTCGCGTCGTAGGGCTTGCCCTGTTCGTCCCAGCGCTGCGGGATGTGGGTGGTGGCGAGGGCCTGGACGGACCTCACGCGGCCGAACAGCTCGTGCAGGACGTATTCCCAGTGGGGGAACATGTCGACGACGATGCCACCGCCGTCCTCGGCACGGTAGTTCCAGGAGGGGCGCTGGGCGGGCTGCCAGTCGCCCTCGAACACCCAGTAGCCGAACTCGCCCCGCACGGAGAGGATCCGGCCGAAGAAGCCGCCGTCGACGAGCCGCTTCAGCTTCAGCAGGCCCGGCAGGAAGATCTTGTCCTGGACCACGCCGTGCTTGATCCCCTTGGCGTGGGCGAGGCGGGCCAGCTCCAGGGCGCCCGCCAGGCCCGTCGCCGTCGGTTTCTCGGTGTAGATGTGCTTGCCGGCCACGATCGCCTTCTTGATCGACTCCTCACGGGCCGAGGTGACCTGGGAGTCGAAGTAGATGTCCACGGACGGATCGGCCAGTACCGCGTCCACGTCCGTCGAGACGTGGTCGAGCCCGTGGCGGTCGGCGAGCTCCCGCAGGGCGTACTCGCGGCGGCCGAGCAGGATCGGCTCCGGCCACAGCACGGTGCCGTCGCCGAGGTCGAGCCCGCCCTGGTCGCGCAGGGCGAGGATCGACCGGACGAGGTGCTGGCGGTAGCCCATGCGCCCGGTCACGCCGTTCATGGCGATACGCACCGTCTTGCGTGTCACGTCTGTCCCCTCTGTCACACACTGCAGCAAGCGCTTTCTATCCCGAGAAGCTAGCCTCTGGGCGGTGGTCCGTACAAGACCGTGTCACCTTCGAGTTGTTCGAGGGGGCGAACAACCGAGGGCCATGGCTTTAAGGTCTGCTCGACGGATTCTCGGAACCAGCAGCATGACCTGGCTGTCTACGAGGGCGTACGACACGATGCGCGACCGGAGGACGACGAGATGACGGTGACCCTGGCCGATGTGGCGGCCCGCGCCCAGGTCTCACCCGCGACGGTGTCGCGCGTGCTGAACGGCAACTACCCGGTGGCCGCCTCCACGCGCGAGCGGGTGCTGCGGGCGGTGGACGAGCTGGACTACGTCCTCAACGGCCCGGCGAGCTCCCTCGCCGCGGCCACCTCCGACCTGGTCGGCATCCTCGTCAACGACATCGCCGACCCCTTCTTCGGGATCATGGCGAGCGCGATCCAGGCCGAGATCGGGGGCGTCGGGGGCGGCCGGGCGGGCGGTGAGCGGCTCGCGGTGGTCTGCAACACCGGCGGCTCACCGGAGCGTGAGCTGACGTACCTGACCCTGCTGCAGCGGCAGCGGGCGGCGGCCGTGGTGCTGACCGGCGGGGCCGTGGAGGACGCGCCGCACGCGGCGGCGGTCGCGGCGAAGCTGCGCAAGCTCGCCGAGGCCGGGACCCGGGTGGTGCTGTGCGGGCGGCCGCCGGCGCCCGACACCGGTGCCGTCGCGCTCACCTTCGACAACCGGGGCGGCGCGCGCCGGCTCACCGAGCACCTGCTGGGCCTGGGCCACCGCCGGCTCGGCTACATCGCGGGCCCGGAGGAGCGTACGACGACCCGGCACCGGCTGGAGGGCCACCGGGCGGCGCTGGCGGCGGCGGGGGTCGCGGAGGACCCGCGCTGGACGGTGCACGGCCGCTACGACCGCCAGTCCGGGTACGAGGCGACGCTGGAGCTGCTGCGCCGCGATCCGTCGCTGACCGCCGTGGTCGCCGCGAACGACTCCGTCGCGCTCGGGGCGTGCGCGGCACTGCGGGACTCCGGGCTGCGGATCCCGGACGACGTGTCCGTCGCCGGGTTCGACGATCTGCCCTTCAGCGTGGACGCGGTGCCCGCGCTGACGACCGTGCGGTTGCCGCTCGCGGAGGCCGGGGCGCGGGCCGGGCGTATCGCCATGGGGCGGGAGGAGCCGCCGCCGGGCGCCATCGCCGCGATCCGGGGGGAGTTGATGGTGCGGGGGTCCTCGGGGGTGCCCCGGTCAGCCGGGGAGTGACCGTCCCAGCAGGGGCAGTGGCGCCTGGCCCCTGCGGCGGTCCCGGTACCAGCGCTTGCCGGTGTCGTAGGCCCGGCGGGCCCTGCGGACGGCGGAGATCTGCGTGGCGAGGTGGACCTGGTAGCGCCAGGGGCTCTGGTGGCCCTGGCGTACCGCCATGGCGTAGGAGAAGGAGACCGGGTCGCGGTCCAGGTAGTCGTCGAGCTGCTCGAACCAGGCCATGCTGGAGCGCGCTCCGGCCTGTACGGGGTGCATCTCGGCGCGGCGGTGCTGGTCGTACTCGCGCAGCGCCACCCGTGGGTCCGGGTACTGGGAGAGGCTGTGGGCCAGCACGATCGCGTCGATCATCGCGAGCCGGGTTCCGGACCCGAGCGTGAAGTGGGTGGTGTGCGCGGCGTCACCGGCCAGGACGACATTGCCGTCGACCCACGTCCGGTTGCTGAGGTGCTGGAACCGCTGCCACTTCGCCGGTTCGCCGCGTGACCTGCTGATCAGGGAGTGACCGTCGAGTGCGCGGTGGAAGATCTTCTCCAGCAGCGGGACGGCGTCCTCGGGGTCGAGCGTGTCGAGGCCGAGGCCCTGCCAGGTCTGCGGAGAGCACTCCACGATGCAGGTGCTGATCCTCCCCTTGATCGACGGGTAGGCGTGGAACCAGATCCAGCCCGCCGGAGTCTCCTCGAAGTCGAAGACGAAGCTCTCGAACTGCCGGTCCGTGCCGAGCCAGATGTAGGGGTTGCGGCCCGTCTCCACCTTGGTGCCGAAGCGTTCGGCGCGGCTCTGCCGGATCCGGCTGCCCGCCCCGTCGGCGGCCACGATCAGGTCGGCCTCGGGCAGGTCGGCGGGGTCGGCGAGCCTCTCGTGCCGGACGTCGACGCCGAGCGCCCGTGCGCGGCGGGTCAGGACGTCCAGCAGGGCCGCCCGGCCCATGCTGTAGCCGTAGCCGCCGAAGTACGCCGTGCCGTCGTGCCGGCTGCCGTGGACGCGGATCTCCTGGTCCTGCCACAGCACGGAACCGGCGCTCACC
This sequence comes from Streptomyces sp. NPDC001093, assembly GCF_040298985.1. Taxonomy (NCBI): domain Bacteria; kingdom Bacillati; phylum Actinomycetota; class Actinomycetes; order Kitasatosporales; family Streptomycetaceae; genus Streptomyces; species Streptomyces sp. NPDC001093. The sequence goes on from NZ_JBEPBF010000034.1 coordinate 5,600, forward strand.
GCCCGCGCGCTCTCGGGGTCGTTGCGGTGCAGGATGTCCAGCAGATCGTTCCAGTACACGACACCCCAGCCGTACGTCGCCTCCGGCGGGTCGCGCTCGATCACGGTGATCTCGTGACCGGCGTCCCGCAGCTTCGCGGAGATCGCGAAGTACAGCCCGGCCGGGCCTCCGCCCACGCAGACGATCCTCATCCGGTACCTCCATCGTCACGGTCACACCGGCACATCGCTTGCTACGGCTTCCGGCATATGGATCCGGGTGCCCATGGGGTCGGGCACCCGGATCCACCCTTGGTTTGTCAGGGGGTGTCGGTCAGTGCTGGTGCTCAGCAGCCTCCCCAGCCCCAGCCGCCGCCCCAGCCGCCGCCCCAGCCCCAGCCCCAGCCCCAGCCGCCTTCGTCGCCCCAGCCCCAGCCGCCGCCCCAGCCCCAGCCGCCGCCATCGTGGTGGTACGCGACGACGTGCGCGGGAGCAGAGGTGGTGGTGGCAGCCTGGGCCGCTCCGGCTCCGGCCGCGATGGCCAGGATCGGCGCTGAGCAGACCGCAATGGCCACTCTCTTCATACGGGTGGTGTGTGCGCGCATGATCAAGCCCCTCTCCGGAGGGTGTGATGGATTGTCCGGCGGCCTCACGGGCCGTCCGCATGCGCTCCAGAGCCTGCGCGTCGTCGCTCTGTGCGCCGCCCGCCGCCCGCGACACGCGCTCCGGCAACGGGCCGTCACTTCCCGGGTAAAACGGGCATAAGCGACGTTTCCATTTCAAGCTACGACGAGATTGCGACGCCGTCAAAAGCAGGACCCGGTGCCGAGCTAAAGAACAGGCAAAGGAAGCGGACCCCGGTCCGGACAGTCAACACCCGTGCACCGCAAGTGATTTCGCACGGTCCCGAGCCGAACCGTGGACGCGGACGGGCGGCTGACCTAGTCTCTGAGGGACAGCATCTCTGACTGAGTCAAACATCCGGGGGCGATCATGACCGTCCAGGACGTCCGCGCCTTCAACCGCTTCTACACCGGCCTCATCGGCGCCCTCGACTACGGCCGCCATCTCTACGCCCCGTACACCCTCACGGAATCCCGTGTGCTGTACGAACTCGCCCGGGTCCCGCACCTGGACGCGATCGATCTGCGCACCCTGCTCGACCTCGACGCCGGGTATCTGAGCCGGATCCTGAACAGGTTCGAGGACGCCGGGCTGATCGAGCGCGGGCCCTCGCAGAGCGATCCGCGCCGACGGCGGGTACGGCTCACCGCGCGGGGGCGGGAGGCCGCCGCCCTGCTCGACGAGCGGGCCCGGGAGACGGTCGGGACCATGCTCGACAGCGTGGTCCCGGCCGACCGGCCACGGCTGGCGGAGGCCATGCGGACCATCCAGGACATCCTCGGCGAGGGCGGGGCCCGGTCCGGCGAGGCCGTGCTGCGCGAGCCCCGCCCCGGCGACCTCGGCTGGATCGTCCAGCGCAACGCGGCCCTGTACGCGGCCGAGTACGGCTGGAACGCCGACTACGAGGGGCTGGTCGCCCGGATCGTCGCCGACTTCGCGGAGGACCACGACCCGCATCTGGAGCGGGTGTGGATCGCCGAACAGGCGGGGCGCCCGGTGGGCTGTGTGATGTGCGTACGGGACGACGCGCCCGGTACCGCGCGGCTGCGGCTGCTGCTCGTCGAGCCGGAGGCACGCGGGCACGGCATCGGCGACCGCCTGGTGCGGGCCGTGATCGACTTCGCGCGCGGGGTCGGCTACCGCGACCTGGTGCTGTGGACCAACGACGTGCTCGACGGCGCCCGCCGGATCTACCAGCGGCACGGCTTCGTGCTCGTCGCGGAGAAGCCGCACCGCTCCTTCGGCAAGGACCTCGTGGGCCAGGACTGGCGACTGGATCTGCACGAATCGGACGAATGACGGGTCACGCACGGGGCGGATGGCGAGTAATGTCCGGCCCATGAAGCTGGCGTTCTCCACTCTCGGTGTCCCCGGCCTGCCCGTCCCTGAGGTCCTGGCGCTCGCGACCGCGCACGGCTACCACGGCGTCGAACTGCGCGCCCACCCGGAGGAGCCGGTCCATCCCGGTCTCTCCCCCGCCGAACGCGCCGCAACCGCGCACCTGTTCAAGGAGGCCGGGGTCGAGGTGCTGGGCCTCGCCGGATACGCGCGGGTCGCCGCGCCCGGTGAGGACGCACCCGTACTGGCGGAGATCCGGGACCTCCTCCACCTCGCCCACGACCTGGGCGCCCCCTACGTCCGGGTCTTCCCCGGCGCCGACCCCCACCGACCCCCGGAGGAGTCCGACGCCCTGGCCGCCCGGCGGCTCGGCACCGCCGCGGAGGACGCTGCCGCGCTGGGGGTGCGGATCCTGCTGGAGACGCACGACTCGCATCGCACCGGTGCCGACGCGATCCGGGTGCTGGGCCCGGTCGGACACCGGCAGGTGGGTGCGCTGTGGGACGTCATGCACACCTGGCTGGGCGGCGAGCAGCCCGCCGACACCTACGCGGCGCTTGCTCCGTATCTGGGGTATGTGCAGGTGAAGGACATCGCGTCGGCGCAGGACACCACGCCGCTGCCGCTGGGCTCGGGGGTGCTTCCGCTCACCGAGTGCGTGGACGTGCTGTGCCGGCGCGGGTGGGACGGGTGGCTGTGCTGGGAGTACGAGAAGCGGTGGTACGAGGCTGCCGCCCCGCTGCCGGGGCTGCTCGGTGCCGGGCGGGAGCATGTGCTGCGCCTGCTGGGTGAGGCTGCGTAGGTTCACTGCGGCCACGAGCTCGGGGCTGCGGCGTCGTTGCCGGGTGCGGGTTCGTCGTGGTTTCTCGCGCGGTTCCCCGCGCCCCTTACGGGGCGCTGCGCTGCCCGCGCTGCCGTCGAGGCGCCGGGCCCGGCCACCGAGTGCTGCCGAGTGTCGTGCCGGCAGCCGTGGCGGTCGGTCAGAGCCGTCGTGCGCAGCCCACCGGTGCGGCCCCGCCCAGTTGGACGTACAACGCCGTCGAGCCCGGGCAATCCTCCCGCGTCGCCGTCGCCCTGGTGATCCGATACTCGGGTTTCCGGCGGCCCGAGCCGTCGCACGGTGTCTCACGGACCTGGCCCCTGCCGGAGTCGTACACGCAGTCGCCGGGGATCGTGCGAGGGCCGCCCCCGCCGCCGGGGTCGCCGGGGTGCGGGGGCTCCAGGTTGCGCATACAGGCGTAGCCCTGGGGGATCACGCCGTCGCCGTCCTCGTCGGCGGCCGTGGACCGGTCGCTGATGTGCAGCACGAAGTCGGTCGTCGCCGGGCACAGGGGGCCGTCGGTGGCCGCGCCGTCGTAGCGGGCGACGACCCTGGCCGCCGCCCGCTCGCTCGCGCAGGGCACCTCGGTGAAGCTGGTCGTGCCGAAGGAGCTGCACTCGCCGACCGCGAGGAACTCGGCGCCGTAGCCGCCGGTCGTGGCCGGGGTGGGGCGGGCGTCGCCGACGGGGGTGCCCGCCGTACCCCGGCAGCCGGTCAGCAGGGCGGCCGGCAGCAGGCAGGCGAGGCACACGGCCGTCACGGCACCCTTCCCACGCATGGCAACCCCCCTGCACACCCCGGTCCAGCGTGGCCCCTGGAGGCGCGGCCACGCCAGACATGTGGGCAGGTTTCCCCCCATTGGAGGTATTGCGCCCGGTGTGTGGCGTACGGCTAGTACGTCAGCCCGTGCCCGATCGGGTACAGCACCTGCGTGGGGGCGTCGGCCCGCTGCACCGGCACCGGCAGCTTGCCGCGCGGGGCCACCCGTCCGGCGATCACCCGAGCGGCGGCGCGCACTTCGACGTCCGTCCAGCCGTAGGAGGTCAGGCAGGCCTTGACGGAGGGGAACTGGGCCACGTCGTAGGGGTTGCGGACGGCGAGGGCCGCCAGGGGCCTGCCCGTGGACCGGAGCTGTTCCACCAGCGTGCCTTGCGCGTTGCCCGCCGTCACGTTGTAGGTCGCGACGACCACCGCGTCCGCGTCCCGCGCGGCCTCGACCGCCTGGGCGATGGCCGCGGCGGAGGGCGCGGTGCCGGTGGACAGGGCGGTGGCGGTGAAGCCCAGCTCGGTGAGGGCGTTGGCCAGCACGCCCGTGGGCGGGCCGTCGGTGCCGGAGGGGGAGGCCGGGTCGGCCCCGACGACCAGGAGGCGGGGCTCGGTGCGCGGGGAGAAGGGGAGGGTGCGGTCCTCGTTGACCAGCAGGGTCGTGGTCCGTTCGGCGATCCGGTCGGCGGCGGCCAGGTGCGCCTCGGTGCCCACCGTGCGGTCGACGCCGCCGGGACGGCCACCGCGCGCGTCGGCGAAGAGGCCGAGCCTGGCCTTCAGGCGCAGGATGCGCAGGATCGATGCGTCGAGGCGGGCCTCGGTCAGCTCGCCGTCCTGGACGGCGTTCAGTACGGCGTTCCAGGCCACGTCGAGGGACGGCGGGTTGAGCAGCTGGTCCACCCCGGCCTTCAGGGCGAGCACCGGCACCCGGTCGTCGCCGTACTTGGTGCGGACGCCCTCCATGCCGAGGGAGTCGGTGATCACGACCCCGTCGTAGCCGAGTTCGCCGCGCAGGATGCCGGTGAGGACCGGGTGGGAGAGGGTGGCCGGGTCGCCGGAGTCGTCCAGGGCCGGGAACTGGATGTGCGCGGTCATGATGCAGTCGATGCCCGCGGCGACCGCGGCCCGGAAGGGGACGGCGTCCAGCTTCTCCCACAGCTCCCTGCTGTGCGTGATGACCGGGAAGCCGGTGTGGCTGTCGGTGGCGGTGTCGCCGTGCCCGGGGAAGTGCTTGGCGGTCGCCGCGACCCGGGAGGCCTGGTAGCCCTTGACCTCGGCGGCCACCAGCGCGGCGACCGCGTCCGGGTCGGCGCCGAAGGACCGTACGCCGATGACCGGGTTGGCCGGGTTGACGTTGACGTCGGCGTCCGGGGAGTAGTCCTGGTTGATGCCCATCGCGCGCAGCTCGGCGCCGGAGATCCGGCCGACGGTGTGCGCGTCCGCGCGGGAGCCGGCGGCGCCGAGCGCCATGGCGCCGGGGAAGAGGGTGGCGGGCTTGCCGACCCGGCACACCGCACCGTGCTCCTGGTCGGTGGCGATGAGCACCGGCAGGCCGCGCGGCTGGTCCAGGGACGCCTGCTGGATGCCGTCGGAGAGGCCGGCGATCTGGTGCGGGTCGCGGGTGTTGTGGGCCCAGGTGAAGTAGATGATCCCGCCGACGCGGTACCTGGCGATCAGCTCGGCGGCCGTGCGGACGCCGATCTCCTTGAGGTTGGCGTCGATGTCGGCCTGGTCGGGGGCGGTGGCGGAGTGGCCGTAGACCCGCATCACGAAGAGCTGGCCGACCTTCTCCTGAAGTGTCATCCGGGAGATCAGGGCGCGCAGCCGGCGGTCGTCGCCGGGCGTGGCGGCGCGGGCGGCCGTCGGTACGGTCAGCGCGGCGGTGAGGCCCGCGGTCGCCGCGAGGACGGCGCGTCTGGAGGGTCTTGCGGTGTTTCCGGTGCGTCCTGTGCTTCTCGTGCTGATGTCGTCGCTTCCCGTGCTGGTGTGGGGCACGCGCGCTCCTTCCAGAGGAGAACCGCTGAAGGAAACTTCCGAGGAGTCACCAATATCCGGGAGGTTTCTTTCCGTCAAGGGACTGCACAGTACCCGCAGCAGGGGCCGCCACCGGCGCATGGGAGGGGGGCGCGCCGGTGGCGGCGGGCGGCCGGCCGTGCCGCGGCGAAGGGGGTGGGTCGGCGTTCGCGGCCAGTCGCGAGGGGCCGACACCACGGCACGGAAGACTCGTCCGGCAACCTGCGCGTTGGACGAGCCGGACACGCGCCGGGTTCCCCCGCCCGGCGCGCGTCCACCTCCCGGACGGCCATGACCGGAGTGCGGACGACGGGTCATCATGCGGGCATGCCCGCAGTCGCCATCCCCGGTTCCAAGTCCATCACCGCCCGCGCGCTCCTCCTCGCCGCCGCGGCCGACGGCGTCAGCACGCTCCTGCGCCCCCTGCGCTCCGACGACACCGAGGGCTTCGCCGAGGGTCTGGTCCGGCTCGGCTACCGGGTGGGCCGTACCCCGGACGCCTGGCAGGTGGACGGCCGCCCGCAGGGCCCGGGGCTCGCCGAGGCCGATGTGTACTGCCGCGACGGCGCCACCACCGCCCGCTTCCTGCCCGTCCTGGCCGCCGCCGGGCACGGCACCTTCCGCTTCGACGCCTCGCCGCAGATGCGCCGGCGCCCCCTCGGCCCGCTCACCCGCGCCCTGCGCGACCTCGGCGTCGACCTGCGGCACGAGGAGGCGGAGGGCCACCATCCGCTCACCGTCCGGGCGGCCGGTGTCGAGGGCGGCGAGGTCGTGCTGGACGCCGGCCAGTCCTCCCAGTACCTGACCGCGCTGCTCCTGCTGGGCCCGCTGACCCGCACGGGCCTCCGGATCCGGGTGACCGGCCTGGTCTCGGCGCCGTACGTGGAGATCACGCTCGCCATGATGCGGGCCTTCGGCGTGGAGGTGGTGCGGGACGGCGCGGTGTACGACGTCCCGGCCGGCGGCTACCGGGCCACCGCCTACGCCGTCGAACCCGACGCCTCCACCGCGAGCTACTTCTTCGCCGCGGCCGCCGTCACCCCCGGCCGTGAGGTGACCGTGCCGGGCCTCGGCGCCGGCGCGCTCCAGGGCGACCTGCGTTTCGTGGAGGTGCTGCGGCGGATGGGCGCCGAGGTGGAGCTCGCGGCGGACCGGACGACCGTACGCGGCACGGGAGTTCTGCGCGGGCTCACCGTGAACATGCGGGACATCTCCGACACCATGCCGACGCTGGCGGCGATCGCGCCGTTCGCCTCCGGCCCGGTGCGCATCGAGGACGTGGCCAACACCCGGGTGAAGGAGTGCGACCGGCTTCAGGCCTGCGCGGACAATCTGCGCAGGCTCGGCGTGCCGGTGGCCACCGGCCCCGACTGGATCGAGATCCGGCCCGGCACGCCCGCGCCCGGCACCGGGATCAGGACCTTCGGGGACCACCGCATCGTGATGTCCTTCGCGGTGACCGGCCTGCGCACCCCCGGCCTGTCCTACGACGACCCCGGCTGCGTCCGCAAGACGTTCCCGGGGTTCCACGAGGCGTTCGCGAGGCTCCCGGAAGCGAGCTGACCGGCCCTGCCGTCAGCAGAGGATCCACCCCGAGCTGACCGACTCCTGCGACCCCACCGCGCCCTTGATCCACACGCAGCGGTGGCCGGCGTAGACCGTCACCGGCCCCGCGTGGTGCCGGTAGCTGCCCGTGTCCACGACCGGGCGGGTGCCGCGGGCCTGGACGCTGACGGACATCGTCTGCACGGGGCCCGGGTGCCGGGCGACGGTCATGGCACAGACGTACCCGTCGCTCTTGTAGACGTGGGTGACCCCACTGCTGAACGGCAGGGCCCGTACCTCGTTCCCGGCGCAGCCGCCGACCGTGCTCGCCTGGGCCGTGCCGGACGTCACGAGCGCGAGCACCCCGCTCGCGGCCAGCATCGCCGCACCGAGCGCCAGACGCCTGCGTATCCCACCACTGTCCACTGTCGTCCTCCCCGTACCACGGTTGTACTCCCCCTGCAGCCGTACTGATGTACGGACGCAGGACGTATGCCGGATGGTTGCACGGCCGTCAGAGAGACGCGTCGACGGGGGGCTTCGGCGGGACGGTGCGACGGGGCCGGCTCAGCGGGACGCGGTGACCGGCTCCTCCGGTTCGGGGCGGCCGACGAAGGTGCGCCACAGTTCGGCGTACCGGCCGTCGCGGGCGAGGAGTTCGTCGTGGGTGCCGTCCTCCGCGACCCGTCCGTGGTCCATCACCACCACCCGGTCCGCGCGGGCGGCCGTGGTGAGGCGGTGGGCGACCACCAGCGTCGTACGGCGGCCCGCCAGGCGGTCGGTGGCCTGGTTGACCTGGGCCTCCGTGGCCAGGTCCAGGGCGGCCGTGGCCTCGTCCAGCAACAGGATGTCCGGGTCCACCAGTTCGGCCCGGGCCAGTGCGATCAGCTGGCGCTGGCCGGCCGAGAGGTTGCGGCCGCGCTCGGCGACCTCGTGCAGATAGCCGCCCTCCAGCGTGGCGATCATCTCGTGCGCGCCGACCGCCCGCGCCGCCGCCTCCACCTCGGCGTCGGTGGCGTCGGGGCGGCCGTAGGCGATGGCGTCCCGGACCGTGCCCGGGAAGAGGTACGCCTCCTGCGGGACCACCCCGAGGCGGTGGCGGTACGAGGTCAGGTCCAGGGCGCGCAGATCCGTGCCGTCGACCGTGACCCGGCCCGCGGTGGGGTCGTAGAACCGCGCCACCAGCTTGACGAGTGTCGACTTGCCGGCGCCCGTCTCGCCGACGAAGGCCACCGTCTGCCCGGCCGGGATCGTCAACTCGATGCCGGTGAGCGCCTCTTCGTCGTCACCGTAGGCGAAGTGCACGTCCTCGAAGGCGATGTCGCCGCGCAGGGACGGCACTTCGCGGGGCTCGTCCGCCGGCTTCGTGGACGTCGGCTCGCGCAGCAGCTCCTGGATGCGGCCCAGGGAGACCGTGGCCTGCTGGTAGCCGTCGAAGACCTGGGACAGCTGCTGGACCGGCGCGAAGAACAGGTCGATGTAGAGCAGGTAGGCGACCAGGGCGCCGGTCGTCAGGGTCGCCGCCTCGATCCGGTGCGCTCCCGCGATCAGCACGCTCGCCGCCGCCACCGACGACAGCAGCTGCACGAACGGGAAGTAGACGGATATCAGCCACTGGCCGCGGATGCGGGCGCTGCGGTAGCTGTCGCTGCGCCCGGCGAACCTCAGCCCGCCGTCCCGCTCGCGCCGGAAGGCCTGCACGATCCGCAGCCCGGCGACCGACTCCTGCAGATCGGCGTTGACCACCGAGACGCGCTCACGGGCGAGTTCGTACGCCTTCACGCTGGCCCGGCGGAAGAAGAAGGTGGCGACGATCAGCGGGGGCAGGGTGGCGAAGACGACGAGCGCGAGCCGGAGGTCGATCACCAGCAGGACGCCCATGATGCCGAAGAAGGTGACGACCGAGACGAACGCCGTGACCAGACCCGTCTGCAGGAAGGTGGACAGGGCGTCGACGTCCGTGGTCATCCTGGTCATGATCCGGCCGGTCAGCTCGCGCTCGTAGTAGTCGAGCCCGAGCCGCTGGAGCTGGGCGAAGATCTTCAGCCGCAGCGTGTACAGCACCCGCTCGCCCGTACGGCCGGTCATCCGGGTCTCGCCGATCTGCGCGACCCACTGGACGACGACGGTGACCAGGCCCAGCAGGGACGCCGCCCAGACCGCGCCGAGGGACATCTTCGTCACGCCCGCGTCGATGCCGTGCCGGATCAGCACCGGCAGCAGCAGGCCGGCGCCGGCGTCCACGGCGACCAGCAGCAGGCTGAGCAGCAGGGGCGGGCCGAAACCGCGCAGCAGGCGGCGCAGGCCGTAGGAGTCCTCCGGGAGGACCGCCCGGGTCTCGTCGATGCCGGGGGTGTCGGTGGCCGGGGGCAGCGCCTCCACCTGGGCGAGGAGTCCGGGGGTGGCCGGGGTGCCGGAGAGCGCTGTGTCCTCGGCGTTCTTCGGTTCGCGGTCGCCGGTCCACAGCCTGGGGGTCACCCCCCGCTCGGCGTCGAACTCGGCGTCCAGCTCCTCGCGGACGGAGGTGTCCTCCTGCGGTACGGCGGGTTCGACCCGGCCCGGGGAGACCCCGCCCAGCTCGTCCGGGTCGGTGAGCAGCCGGCGGTAGAGGGCCGACCGCTGCTGGAGTTCCTCGTGGGTGCCGAGGTCCGCGAGCCGGCCGCCGTCGAGGACGGCGATGCGGTCGGCGAGGTTGAGGGTGGAGCGGCGGTGCGCGATGAGGAGGGTCGTACGGCCCTGCATGACGTGCCCCAGGGCCTCGTGGATCTCGTGTTCCACGCGGGCGTCGACGGCGGAGGTGGCGTCGTCGAGGACGAGGAGCCGCGGGTCGGTGAGCAGGGCGCGGGCGAGCGCGACGCGCTGGCGCTGGCCGCCGGAGAGGGTCAGGCCCTGCTCGCCGACCTTGGTGTCGTAGCCCTCGGGGAGCTCGGCGATGAAACGGTCCGCCTGGGCGGCGCGTGCGGCGGCCTCGATCTCGTCCTGGGTGGCGTCCGGGCGGCCGTAGGCGATGTTGTTGCGCACGGTGTCGGAGAAGAGGAAGGAGTCCTCGGGGACGAGCCCGATCGCGGCGCGCAGGCTGTCCAGGGTGAGCTCGCGGACGTCGTGGCCGCCGATCAGGACGGCGCCGTGGGTGACGTCGTAGAAGCGCGGCAGCAGCAGGGAGAGGGTGGACTTGCCGGAGCCGGAGGAGCCGACGATCGCCAGGGTCTCGCCGGGCCGGATCTCGAAGGTCAGCCCGTCGAGGACCTTGGCCCCGCTGCCGTACCCGAAGGACACGTCGTCGAACTCGACGGTCGCGGGCGCGTCGTCCGGGAGGGTCTTGGTGCCCTCCCGGAGCGTCGGCTCGGTGTCGATCAGCTCCAGGACGCGCTCGGTGCCGGCGCGGGCCTGCTGGCCGACGGTGAGGACCATGGCGAGCATGCGGACCGGGCCGACCAGCTGGGCGAGGTAGGTGGAAAAGGCGACGAAGGTGCCCAGCGTGATGTGCCCGCGCACGGCCAGCCAGCCGCCGAGGGCCAGCATGGCGACCTGGCCGAGGGCGGGGACGGCCTGGAGGGCGGGGGTGTACTTGCTGTTCAGCCGGATCGTGCGCAGCCGTCCCGCGAAGAGCCTGCGCCCGACCTCCCTGAGCTTGCCGGTCTCCTGCTCCTCCTGCCCGAAGCCCTTCACCACGCGTACGCCGCTGACGGCGCCGTCGACCACGCCCGCGACGGCGGCGGCCTGCGCCTGGGCGTACCAGGTGGCGGGGTGGAGCCTGCTGCGGCTCCGCTTGGCTATCCAGCCGAGCGCGGGCGCGACGGCGAGGGCGACGAGGGTCAGCGGCAGCGACAGCCACGCCATGATCATCAGGGACATCAGGAAGAGCAGGACGTTCCCGATCGTCATCGGGAGCATGAAGAGCAGGCCCTGGATCAACTGCAGGTCGCTGGTGGCGCGGCCGACGACCTGCCCCGTGGACAGCTCGTCCTGACGGCGGCCGTCGAGGCGGGTGATCGTGCCGTACATCTCGGTCCGCAGGTCGTGCTGGACGTCGAGGGCGAGGCGGCCGCCGTAGTAGCGGCGGACGTAGGTGAGGACGTAGACGAGGAGGGCCGCGCCGATCAGGGCACCGGCCCAGGGGGCCATGGAGCGGGTGTGGTTCCCGATCACGTCGTCGATGATCACCTTGGTGATCAGGGGTACGACGGCCGTGACGGCCATGCCGCCGAGGGAGGAGCCGAGGGCGAGGACGACGTCCTTCGGATACCGCCAGGCGTATGCCGCCAGGCGTCGTGCCCATCCCCGTTGCGCTGCCACGCGGGTGCCTTCCTGTCGTCCTGCTCTACCGGAAGGCACCAACGCGGATGGGGGCCGATTTCATCCCCCTGCAACAAACCGGGGGCAGGGTCGGAGGCGTACCCGCAGGTGTCAGACGCGTACCCGCAGGTAGTAGAACCTCGTCGTCTGGGCCGGGTTCTGGTTGTCGTCGCTCACCAGGAGGACCTTCAGCCGGCCCCGGTGATCACGGCCGGTGATCGTCATCCCCTCGATGTTGTCCAGCAGGGGGTTCGGCTGGGGCTGCCTGGCCGTGGCGCCGAGCGAGGGGCAGGAGGCGATGTCGGTCAGCAGGGTCTTCTTGATCAGGCGGACGTCCGGCTGCCCCGTCAGGTTCTCGATGCCGCTCGTGTCCGTCGCGTGGCGGGGATCGGCCAGGTAGAGGCGGACGGTGTTGCCGACGCCCGGGGTGAAGCCGCGCTCCAGGACCAGGAGGCGACCGTCGGGCGTGGCCTGGACCTCGGGGACGCCGAGGCCGGTGTCGGTGCGGTAGGCGTACTGGGCGGAGAGGCGGAAGTGGTCGCCCTTGGTGCGCTGCCAGGTCTGGAAGCGGACGATCCCCGTCGAGTCGCCGGAGATGGCGTCCTCCATGGAGGCCACCAGGGTGTGCCCGCCGGGCAGCAGGGTCAGGCCCTCGAAGGTCTGGTTGGCGGTGGCGCGGCCGGCCGGGGCGACGAGGAGGGAGGACGGGACCGGGAGGCGGTCCAGGATCCTGCCGTCGGCGGAGTAGCGGCGGACGGACGGCTCGGTCTCGGAGGTGATGAGCCGGGTGCCGTCGGCGTCTATGACCAGACCTTCCGAGTCGAGGTCGGCGCCCTTCTCGTCGGCGAGGCGGACGGCCCGCCGCGGCTGCAGGGTCCTGGGGTCCAGGTCGAACAGGGAGGAACGGTCCTCCAGCGCGGCGAGGGAACCGTCACCGTCGACCGCGAGCGCGGAGAAGTTGCCGACGAACGTGCCGTCGTACGTCGTCTTGTCGAGCGCGTCGGAGAAGCGGTCGATGGAGACCGACGGCGAACAGGCCTTGCCGCTCGCGGAGTTGGCGTCGGCGGGCCCGGCGGCGGCCAGGGAGGCGGCCGCCGCCAGGCCGGCGGTCAGGGTGGCGAGTACGGTTCTCAGACGCATGCCGGTCACCGTAGGGCGGGCGGATGTCCGGCGGGAGACCGCCTCGTGAACCGCCTCGCGCGTCGTCAGCCCTGCGGCGGCACCGCGACGAACGCCTCGCTGGGCCGGCTGGTCGGGGTGTAGACCGCGGTGCCGGGGGTGGTCGGCACGAGGTCCTTGTGGATGGCCTTGGCGACGTTCTGGATGGTGGTGACGCCGTAGTCCATGGTGCTGTTGTCCTGGGTCAGCACCGAGATCATGTAGTCGTGACCGGCGCCGTCGAAGGTGCCGAGGCTGTGCACCCGCCAGCCGTGCGTCGCGCGCTGCAGCCAGCCGTTCTTGACGTGCACGGAGACCGTGGACGGCGCGCCCGCCGGAGTGCCCCAGCGCTGGGCGGAGATGACCTCGCCCATCAGCTTCAGGATGTAGGCGCGGGAGTTGTCGCTCAGCACGCTGTTCCTGGCGGTGACGAGCTTGAGCAGCTTCTGCTCGTCGGTGACGTTCTCCTGGGTCAGGCCCCAGTAGCCGTTCGCGCCCGGCACGGTGTTCGTCATCCCGGCGGCGGCGAGGAAGCCCTTGATCCTGGTGAGGCCCAGCTGCTTCCACAGCGCGGTCGTCGCGTCGTTGTCCGACTTGGTGATCATGGCCTTGGTGAGCGAGATCTCACGGTCGGTCAGATAGCGGTTGTGCTGCTTGGCGTCCCACAGCAGCGTGGCGAGCACGGTGACCTTGACGGTGCTGGCCGAGTCGTAGGAGCTGGTGGCGCGCAGGGTGCAGGTGGTGCTGGTGCTGCGGTCGTACAGGCCGATCGCGACCGTGCCCTTGCGGGTGGCCAGCGCCGCCGTGATGTCCTTCTGCAGCTTGGCGGCGAGGCCCGCCTTGGCGGACGTACAGCTGACGGTGGGCGTGGCCGCGGCGGCGGGTGTGGCGGCGGTGACGGCGGTGACCGCCGGTATGAGCAGGGCGGCGGCGAGCGCGCCGGTACGCCTCGATGTCCGGGAATTCATGCCCCAGTTGACTCACGGAGGCGGCCCAATGGTTGCACTCCGTTCTTACCGAGGGGATCGGGGACCTTACCCGGCTTTCACCGACACACAGCTTCCGCCCAGGTGCACCACAGCGCGCACCCATCGCGGGTCTGCAGGGTGCAGTGGTGACATCTGCCACCGATCCCCTCCCTCGCGCCACGACGACGACCCCCGCTCCCCCGGCACCGGACGCCGTACCGCCGGAGCGCGCACCGCGCTGGTCGCTGCCTGCGCTGCTCGCGATCCTGCTGCTGGCGGCCGTGCTCTACACCTGGAACCTCTCCGGCGCCGGCCTCAACAGCTTCTACAGCGCGGCCATCTACAGCGGCACACAGAACTGGAAGGCGTGGTTCTTCGGCTCACTCGACGCCGGGAACTTCCTCACCGTCGACAAACCGCCGTTCGCCGACATGGTCATGAGCCTGTCGTGCCGGATCCTCGGCTTCGGCACCTGGCAGATGATGCTGCCGGAGGTCGCGGCCGGGCTCGCCACGATCTGGATCCTGCACTCCTCCGTGAAGCGGGCGTTCGGGCACGCGGCGGCGGCCGTGGCCGCGCTTGTCCTCGCGCTGACCCCGATCACGGTCGCCATCGACCGGGACAACAACCCCGACACGATCCTCGTCCTGCTGATGGTCGGGGGCGCGGCCCTCGCCCTGCGCGCGGTGACCAACGGCCGCCTGCTGCCCCTGCTCGGCTCGGCGGTGTGCTTCGGCCTGGCCTTCAACACCAAGATGCTGGCGGGCTACATCGCCCTCCCCGCCGTCTTCGCGGTCTACCTGCTCGCGGCGCGCCCGAAGCTCGCACGGCGGATCGTGAACCTGCTGCTCGCCGGTGTGGTCCTGGCGGTCTCCAGCTTCTGGTGGGCGGTCGCCGTGTCCCTCGTCCCCGCCTCCGAACGGCCGTACATCGGCGGTTCGACGGACGGCACCGCCTGGGACCTGATCATGGGTTACAACGGCCTCGGCCGGATCTTCGGCGGCGAGGGCAACGGCGGCGGGGGCGGGGGCGGCGGGGGCGGCTTCTCCGGCTCCGCGGGCCTCGGCCGGATGTTCAACGACATCCTCGGCGGCCAGATCTCCTGGCTGCTTCCCTTCTCCGCCGTGGCGCTGGCCGCCGGCCTGATCCTGTGCGGCCGCGCCCCGCGCACCGACCTCACCCGGGCCGCGCTGATCCTCTGGGGCGGCTGGACGGTGCTGCACTACGTCACCTTCGCGACCGCCGAGGGCACGATGCACCCGTACTACACGACGGCCCTGGCACCCGGCATCGCGGCGCTGTGCGCAGGCGGTGGCGTGCTGTTGCTGCGCGCGTTCCGTACCGACAAGCGCTGGGCGTGGGTGCTGCCGACGGGTCTGGCGGTGACGGCTGTCTGGGCGATCGTGTTGCTGCGCCGGGCCTCCGGCTGGAACACCTGGCTGTGGCCGGCCGTCGGTGTGCTCATGGCGGCGGCGATCGTCGGCCTGTTCGTCTTCCGGTCGGGCAACCGGGTACGGCTGCTCGCGGCATCCGTGGCGGCGGCCGTGGTGGCGGCGCTCGCGGGCCCGGCGGCGTACGCCTGGTCGGTGCCGTCCGGTTCGGGTGGCGGCATGAGCGGGGTGAACCCGACGGCCGGGCCCTCGACGGGTGGCGGCTTCGGCGGCCCCGGTGGCGGCCGGGGCTTCGGCAGGGGCCGGGGCGGCTTCCCGGGCGGCGGTGAGCTGCCGGGGCAGATCGGCGGGACCGTGCCCGACGGGCCGGCGAGCGGCGCGCCCGGGGGCGCCTCGGGCGGAGTGCCGGGCGGAGCCTCCGGTGGACAGATGCCGAGCGGCGGACAGCAGTCCGGTGGCTTCCCCGGCGGCGAACTCCCCGGAGGCCAGGGCGCGTCGGGCGGCACGGCCCCGGGCGGAACCGGCGCCCCGAGCGGCGGCACGGCAGGCACGGGCGGCCGTATGGGAACCGGCATGGGCGGTGGCATGATGCGCGGCGGCATGATGGGCGGGGCGAACAGCGAGCTGATCGCCTACCTGAAGAAGCACCAGGACGGCGCCACCTGGCTGCTCGCGGTCTCCAACTCGCAGAGCGCGGCCCAGATCGAGCTGAGCGCCAGGGTCCCGGTCATCTCCATGTGGGGGTTCACCGGCACCGACAAGGCGATGACCGTCGCCAAGCTCGAGGAACTGGTCAAGAAGGGCGAACTGCACTACATCCAGCTCGGCGGCGGCATGATGGGCGGCGGCCCCGGAGGGAACAACAACAGCGTGTCGTCCCTGGTGACGGCCTGGGTGAAGAAGCACGGGACGCTGGTGAAGGAGAGTGCGTACAGCAAGAGTTCAAGCTCTTCCTCCTCCGCCAACCAGTCCACGCTCTACCGTCTGGACCGGTCGGACGTGAGCTGAGACGGACGTCGACAGCGCGCCAAGGGCCTCGATGCCGTTGGCGCGCTGTGCTGCTTCGATCAGCCGGCCGGCCGGCTCGGACGGGCAGGGTCGAAGCTCAGCCCGTTCTCGTCGAGGGCGTTGAAGATCGTCACTCGGCCTGCCTCGAAGGCGAAGCGGACGTCGACGTTCCCCTGAGCGACATCCTTGCCCGTCCACTCGAGCAGTTCGGCCCCCTTGAGGGCCAGGCCCCGCAGAGCCTGCAGTTCCGGGAGAGGCTCGGGACGCCACCGCAGATCGAAGCCGGGCCACCGCACGGGACAGCTGGGGTCGATCGTGTTCCACGTGAGGGAGAGCTCGTCGAGCTTGTGATGATTGATCTCAACCTGCTCGCCCTCGAAGTCGAACAGCACCGGGCAGTCGGGGAACCACTCGTCGTCCTGAAGGTCCCAGACCATCCAGACCCTCGTAAGGGTCCGGCCGACAAGACCACGCAGGCGGTCCCCATGCGCACGCGCTGTGTCACCACGGCCGGACGACCACGTGGCCTGGTAACCCGCGATGCCGAAATCGAACATCACCTCACCTTGCCAGAGCTGCCCGCGCAACGGCCACGCGCTCACTCCTCGGCGAACAACTCCGTGGCATCCGTGGCGTGTACGGCGCGCTGGGCCCAGACCTCCAGTTGATCGAGGTCCGTGCAGGCTTCCACTCGCTCGCGGACGTCGTCGGGCACGGGAAGCTCGCGCCATTCCAGGATACGCAGGATCATCTCCCGGCGATCCTCGATACGGCCCTGTTCCCGGCCTTCCGCGCGTACCTGCTCGGCCAGCGGGTGTCGCCAGAAGTACTGGATCGCCGTCATCAAATCCCTCCACATCTGCTTCGCCTGGGGGTCGGCCAGGCAGGAGTCGACGAACTGCACGAAGACTGCGGCACTGTCGGCATCGATGGTCCGCAGGGCGGCGGCCAGGGATTCCAGTATGACCGCAGCCTGCGGTCCACGCCCGTGTGTCATGGCCGAGAGCACCGCAAGGGGGACGTCCTTCTCGGCCTGCCGCTCGTCCGCGATCACCGGCACGTTGTCCGGACCGAGGACCAGCGGCCGCACCGTCAGTGACTCCCAGCCCGGACTCAGCTGAGTCGCATTCTCGAAGCGTCCGAGGCCGACCATGTCTCCGTGCGGGTCATTCCCTTCGCCTTGCACGACTTCGCGGGAGCCGGAAGCACCATGGTGTACCTCGGTGGAGCAGTCCCCCGGCTGGACACCGTCGTACGCGACGCTCCACACGGCACGGCCTTCGTCGACTCCGAAGCCCAACTGGAGCACTTTCGAACACTTTTCCGTAAGGTGAAGGAACAGGCACTGCCCCCAGAGCAGTCACGTGACCTCATCCACCAGTTGGCGAAGGAGCTGTGAGGACCAGCATGATCACCCCTGCCTCATGGAAGAAGTCGTCCTTCTCCGGCGGAGGCGAGGGGAACGACTGTGTCGAAGTCGCCGACCTGGACACCCACATAGCCGTCCGCGACTCAAAGGCCCCCGCCCGAGCCACCCTCACCTTCCCGGCCGCCGCCTTCGCCCCGTTCCTCGAAGCCCTGAAGGTGACTCACTCCAGGCAGGCGGGCCTCACTCACCGGTGAGGTACATCTACCTCGACCCGGAAGGCACAGGCGCCGGTTGGGTGTTCGTCATCGTCGCGGCCGAGACCGGCGTCGTCTACAAGGTGCAGGGTGGTGGCCACCGCTGTGCCCAATACGCGCAGGAGGGCTATCTCATCCCCGTGTTCGGGCGGGGCCTGGACCAGGAGCTGAAGGAGATCTTCGTCGGCGCCTGGAAGGGACAGGGTGCCCGCCACGCGGACTGGCCGCCGGCGCTGCTCGACCGGCTGCGCGCGGCCGTCGCCTTCCATGTGTACGGTTCCGCGAACCAGGACGACCTCTTCCCCACCCCGCTCGCCCTCGACGAGTCCCGCCTCGCCGACGTCGACGAGGCGTGGGTGCCGGTCGTCACCCCCGACGGGCCCGGGGTGCTCGTCTGGGAGAACTCCGACTAGCCCCGCTCCGGGCCGAAGCAGTGCCGCTTGCCGTCCCGGACCAGGCAGGCGCGCACCTGGTCCAGGTCGGACGGGGTGGCGGCGACCATCGGGGTCGACAGGGAGTCCTTGGCGTCGTACCGGTCCTTGACCTCGATCCGCCAGGGCGCGTGATGCGGTACGAGGATCTCCGCGCGGTCCCCCACCTTCCCGAGGTCGATCCGCGCCCACACCGCACCGCAGGCCGTACTGTGCCGGATCTTCACCACCGTCGGCCCGGGGAAGCTCTGCCGCCCCAGGGTCACCGGCACGGGGTCGGCTCCGCAGCCGTACATCTCGGGATCCTTGCCCGTGCAGCCGGTGCCGTGGCATCCCTGCACCGGTACGGGTGCGGAGGGAGACGGGGACGGGGATGCGTCCGAGCCGGACTCGCTGAAGGCGCCGGTGGCCGCCAGTGTCAGGACGAGCGCGGCTGCCGTGAGCCCACCGCCCATGACTCCGGCGATCAGGCCGCGCCGGGCCGGACGCGGAACCGAAAGCGGGAGGGACTCGGCGGGGTCAGGCGTGGGCACTGCCGTAGGAGGGAGCCCGCCCGCCGCACGCCCGGCAGAGGCCGCCCCACCCGCCGTACGTCCGCTCGCCGCCCGCCCACTGGCCACCGCGTCGGCCAGCTCCCACAGCGCGAGCGCCCGTCCGGGGTCCTCGCCCGCCAGGTCGCACAGTTCCGCGACGGCCTGCCGGGGCGGGACGGTCCTGCCGTTCAGGTAGCGGTCCCAGGACGACTTGCTGTACGGCGTCTTCGCGGCCAGCGCGGCCAGGCTCAGCCCGGTCCGGGCCCGCAGCCCGCGCAGGGTCTCCGCCAGCCGCTCGCACTCCAACGGCCGGCCGGCGGACGGGTCACCGGAGGTCATTTCCGCAGCACCCCCCATGTGTCCTCGCCGACGACCCCGTCCACGCGGAGGTGCGCCCGGTCCTGCAAGCGCTCCACCGCGCGCTCGGTGCGGGAGCCGAACGCCCCGTCGGCGATCCCCGGTGAGAAGCCGTGATGGCGCAGCAGGCACTGCACCTCCACGACGGACCACTGCGACGATCCCATGCCGATCAGGTCGGCACGGGTCGTGCTGTACCCCGCGTACAGCAGCCCGTCCTCGGCCCGGTGCACCTTGCACGGGTGGTCCTTGCCGGCCCGGAACACGAACGCCCCCTTCGCCGCGGCCCCGGTCCCTGGGGCCGACTCCGTGGCATTCGCCGAGGCCGGACGACCGGCGGTCCGTCCCCCGCCGCCGTCCCAGGGCGCGGCCACCAGCAGGGCGGTCACCACCGTCACGAGCACGGCCGACACCAGTACGGCAGCACGTATCCGCCGTCCCCGGCCGTCTCCTGGTGCGTCCTGCTTCTCCTCGCCCGGTTCCGCCTGCGTCGCTTGGCCCAAACCGTGCTCTCCGCCCCGCCCCGCCGCCACCGCCACCTCGTGCAGGGCCAGCAGCCGGGCCGGGTCGATGTCGCAGGCGCGGGCCAGTGCCGTGACCGCCTCCTGCGGCGGTAACGAACGGCCGTTGAGGTAGCGGTCCCACGAGGCACGGCTGTAACCCGTCCGGGCGGCCAAGGCCTGCAGCCCCAGACCGCTGTGGTCCTTGATTCTGCGCATCTGTACGGCGAGTTGTCGTACTCGTGGGTCGAGCGAGTCCGGCAACTGCTTCCAACGAGACACGTTCCACCCCATGTCTGTTGCAACTCCCCGGACGAGCATGCCCCACCACGCGCCCGTGGTTCCCCTGAACGGCCTTTCGAGCACAGGGTTCCGGCCACACCACCGGCGTACGCGCGTCCCGTCGACGACTCAGTGCGCAGGGCGTCTTCGCAGGTCGGAGGGTGGGACGTCCCGCGTCGGCGGCACCTGCCGGGCAGGCCTGTACCCGTCCTGGACCCGCCCCGCACAGTCGGTGGTGCACGGCGGGCGGTGCGGTCCACCCCGCACCGCCCCAGGCAGCCGGCGGCCCGTCCCCACGGGGGTGGGGCGGGCCGCCTCAGGGCAACCGACACCAAGGAGCATCCATGCGATTCCGCATCGCGACCGCAGCCGTCCTGACCGCGTGCGCCATGGCCGGCGGCGGCCTGGCCGTCTCCGCACAGGCCGCCTCGGCCGATACCCACACCGCGTCCACCGCCGCCCGGCCGGCGTGTCCGTATCCGTACGTCTGCTTCTACAACGGCGACACGATGACGGGGAAGTTCAAGGACACCAGGTACTGGCAGACGCTCGGTGCGAGCCGCAACGCGAAGGGCGCGGTCAACACCCGGCACGACGACGTGGCCTACGTGAGGTTCTCCAACCACCCGGCCATCTGCATGAAGCCCGGCGAGGGATGGGCCTTCAACGGGGCGCACCCGACGCAGGTCTACATCAGCAGCTCCAGCACCTGCCACTGAGGCCGCCTCGGCCCCGGACGGTCCGCCCCGGCGCAGGTTCCGCACCCGCGCCGGGGCGGCGCCGGGCGCTCACTGTCCGAGATGCGTCGGTGCGAACATCCGCAGCACCGCCGGGAGGACGACCACCGACGGCCCCGGAGCCGACAGCGCCTTCCGCAGGTCCTCCTCCAGGGTCTCCGGGGTCGTACGGACGCCCGGAACCCCGAAGGACTCCGCCAGCGCCACGTAGTCCGGGCGCGTCAGTTCCGTCGCCGTGGCCTGGCCGAAGGCGTCCGTCATGTACTCGCGGAGGATGCCGTAGCCGCCGTCGTCGACGATCAGCCAGGTGACGGGGAGGTCGTACTGCTTGGCCGTGGCCAGCTCGGCGATCGAGTACAGGGCTCCGCCGTCGCCCGACACCGCCAGCACCGGGCGTGCCGGGTCGGCCGCCGCCGCGCCCAGTGCCGCCGGGAAGCCGTAGCCGAGGCCGCCGGCGCCCTGCGCGGAGTGCATGGTGTTCGCGCCCCGGGGGTCGAAGGCCGACCACGCCCAGTACGCCAGGATCGTCATGTCCCAGAAGGACGGGGAGTCGGCGGGCAGGGCGCGCCGGACGGCTCCCAGCACCTCGTGTTCCAGGGTGAGTCCCTGGGACGCGATGCGCTCACCGACTCGGGACAGCAGCCCCCGCACCCGCTCCGGCGCCGAGTCGTCCGTGCGCTCCTCCACCGTCTCCAGCAGCGCCTGCAACGCCAGGCGCGCGTCCGCGTGGATGCCCAGCGCCGGGTGGTTGGACTCCAGCTTGCCGAGGTCGGCCTCGATCTGGACGACCCGGCCGCGCGGCTTGAACGTGTGGTAGTTGGAGGAGAGTTCGCCGAGGCCCGAGCCGACCACCAGGAGTACGTCCGCGTCCTCCAGGAAGTCCGTCGTGTACCGGTCCTCCAGCCAGGACTGCATCGACAGCGGGTGCTCCCACGGGAACGCGCCCTTGCCGCCGAAGGTGGTCACGACCGGCGCCTGCAGCTTCTCGGCCAGCTGAAGCAGCTTGCCCGAGGCGTCCGACCGCACGACCCCACCGCCGGCGATGATCGCCGGACGCTCGGCCCGTGACAGCAAGTCGGCGGCCACCGCCGTCAGTTCGGGGCGGGGGACCAAGTCCTCGGGAGTCGCGTCCGGCGCCGTCACCACCGGCAGAGCGGTCGGAGCCAGCAGCACGTCCTGCGGGATCTCCACCCACACCGGGCCGTGCGGTGCCGTCAGCGCCGACTTCCAGGCCGCCGCGATCGCGGACGGGATCTGGGACTGCGTGCGGACCGTGTGGACCGACTTCACCACGCCCCGGAACGAGGCTGCCTGGTCGGGGAGTTCATGCAGGTAGCCGTGGCGGCCGCCGCCCAGGCCCGCCGTCGGGATCTGGCTGCTGATCGCCAGCACCGGAGCCGAGGCGGCGGCTGCCTCCTGGAGCGCCGCCAGCGACGTCAGCGCGCCCGGGCCGGTCGACAGCAGCAGCGGCGCCGCCTCGCCCGTCACACGGCCGTACGCGTCCGCCGCGAAGCCCGCGTTGTTCTCCACGCGCAGGCCCACATAGCGAAGAGAGGACCGGCGCAGGGCGTCGAACATGCCGAGGGCGTGCTGGCCGGGCAGGCCGAAGACCGTGGTCGCGCCGAGCCCGGCCAGTGTTTCCACGACCAGGTCTCCGCCGTTGCGCCCCGGGGGAGGATTCAGGGCGGCGGTGATCTGCGCCGGCGTCGGGCGGAGTACCAGGTCGTGGTCGTGAGTCACAGCTCTCGTTCCCCTAGGGAGAGTCAGGCGTTGCGGGCCGCCGCGATCTGGCGGCTCATGATGGTGGTCAGTTCGTAGGCCGTGTGCGAGGCCGCGACCGAGGTGATCTCCGCGTGGTCGTACGCCGGGGCGACCTCGACGACGTCCGCCGAGACCAGGTTGCACGAGGCCAGGCCGCGCAGGATCTCCAGCAGCTCCCGCGAGGTCATGCCGCCCGCCTCCGGCGTGCCCGTGCCGGGCGCGTGCGCCGGGTCGAGGCAGTCGATGTCGATGGAGATGTACAGCGGGCGGTCGCCGATGCGCTGGCGCAGCTGGTCGGCCACCTCGTCGGCGCCCCGGCGGTAGATGTCCGCCGAGGTGACGATGCCGAAGCCCATCTTCTCGTCGTCGGTGAGGTCCTGCTTGCCGTACAGGGGGCCGCGGGTGCCGACGTGGGAGAGGGCCGAGGTGTCGAGGATGCCCTCCTCCACCGCGCGGCGGAACGGGGTGCCGTGGGTGTACTCGGCGCCGAAGTAGGTGTCCCAGGTGTCCAGGTGGGCGTCGAAGTGGAGCAGGGCGACGGGGCCGTGCTTCTTCGCCACCGAGCGCAGCAGCGGCAGGGCGATGGTGTGGTCGCCGCCCAGGGTCATCAGGCGGGCGCCCGTGCCGAGCAGCTCGTCCGCCGCGGCCTCGATGGTCTCGACGGCCTCGTTGATGTTGAACGGGTTCACGGCGATGTCGCCGCCGTCCGCCACCTGCGCCAGCGCGAACGGCGACGCGTCCTGCGCGGGGTTGTACGGGCGCAGCAGCCGGGACGCCTCGCGGATGGCGTTGCCGCCGAAGCGGGCGCCCGGCCGGTACGAGACGCCGGAGTCGAACGGCACGCCCACCACGGCGACGTCGGCGGTGCCGACCTCGTCCAGGCGGGGCAGCCGGGCGAAGGTCGCGGGGCCGGCGTACCGCGGGATGCGGGAGGAGTCGACGGGGCCGCGGGGCGTCTCGTTGCTGCTCATGGTCAAATGCCTTCTTTCTTGCGCTTCGTCGCGCATGTACTGCTTTCCCTATGACTCTACTGGTGAGCCGGGACCGGTTCGGACGCGAGTTCGGGGGTGCGGCCGGCGAGGCGCTCGCGCCAGGTGGCGAGAACCGTCTCGTCGGTGGGCTTCGTCGCCAGGGAGACGACGACGTAGGCGGCGAGGGAGGCGAGCAGGCCGTAGTAGACCGGCTCGTTGGCCAGGATGCCGTAGCCCGCCATCAGGCCGATGACCGCGAGGCCGCCGACGGTCACGGAGGCCAGCGCGCCCTGCACCGTTCCACGCTTCCACAGCAAGCCGCCGAGGATCGGCACGAGCAGGCCGCCGACGAGGAGGTTGTAGGCGACCGTCAGCGCCTCGACCACGTTGTTCAGGGCGATCGCCGTACCGATCACCGCCACACCCATGATCAGGATGAAGGCGCGGTTGCCGCCGACCTCGTCGTGATCCTCGCCGTCCCGGCGTACGGCACCCCGCAGCCGCGACCAGATGTCGTTGTTGGCGACCGTGGCGCAGGCGATCAGGGCGCCGGAGGAGGTGGACATGACGGCGGCGAGGGCGGCGGCCAGGACCAGGCCGCGGACGCCGACGGGGAGTTCGTCCTTGACGACGGTGGCGAACGCGTCGTCGGGGCTGCCGAGCTTGGGGTAGAGCACCTTGGCCGCGGTGCCGATCACCGCGCCGGCGAGGGCGTAGGCCAGACAGTAGGTTCCGGCCACCGTGCCGCCCCACTTGGCGGTCCTGTCGCTGCGGGCGGTGAACACGCGCTGCCAGATGTCCTGGCCGATCAGCATGCCGAACGTGTAGATCAGGACGTAGGTGAAGATCGTCTCGCCGCCGATGCCCAGCGGGTCGAAGTACGAGGTCGGCAGCTTGGCCTTCATCTCGCCGAAGCCGCCCGCCTTGACCACGGCGATGGGCAGGAGCAGGAGCAGCACGCCGATGGTCTTCACCACGAACTGGACCATGTCGGTCAGCGTGATGGACCACATGCCGCCGAGAGTGGAGTAGGCGACGACGATCGAGCCGCCGAGGACGATCGCGACGGTCCGGTTCATGTCGAACAGGACGTCGAAGATCGTGGCGTAGGCGATGGTCGAGGTGACGGCCAGCATGAGGGTGTACGCCCACATGACCAAGCCGGAGATGACGCCGGCCCGGCCGCCGTAGCGCAGGTCCAGCATCTCGGAGACGGTGTAGACCTTCAGGCGGGAGATGCGGGCGGAGAAGAACACCGACAGGGCGAGCAGGCCGAGGCCGATGGTGAAGACCATCCAGGCACCGGAGAGGCCGTACTGGTAGCCGAGGCCCACGCCGCCGATGGTGGAGGCGCCGCCGAGGACGATCGCCGCCATGGTGCCGGAGTACATGGCAGGTCCCAGGCGGCGGCCCGCCACGAGGAACTCGCTCTTGGACCTGGCGCGGCGCATGCCCCACCAGCCCATGGCCAGCATGCCGGCCAGATAGACGACGATCACTGTGTAGTCGACGGCCATGGGGCCTCCTCCACTCGAAGTCGTACTGGGGATCGCCGGCGGGTGATGTCCATCGACAGTAGGTGGCCGGAAAGCGACTGCGAAGTGTACGTTTCATCCATATGAAGGGGCGCGGATGGAGGGAACGCACACCATGCCGGAAACAACCGCCCCGGTCACCCCGGCGGTCCCACCGACCCCACCGGTACCGCTCTCGGCCCTGCTGGCCCGCGAGGATCTCGCCCTGCGCCAGATCGCGGGCCCGGAAGACCGGGGGACCGTGATCCACTGGGCGCACACCTCGGAGATGGCCGACCCGTACCCGTATCTGCTGGGCGGAGAGCTGCTCCTCACGGCCGGGGTGCACGTCCCTGAGGCGGCGGGTTCGGATGGGGGCGCCCCCGGTCGAGCGAATTCGAGACTGGGGGACTACTTCGACGATTACGTCTCCCGGATCGTCGCGGCGGGCGGCGCGGCCCTCGGCTTCGGCCTGGCCCCGGTGCACGACACGGTCCCGCGCGCCCTGGTGGCGGCCTGCGACCACCACGGCCTGCCCCTCCTGGAGGTCCCGCCCCAGACCACCTTCTCCGGGGTGGCCCGCGCGGTGTGGCAGCTGATGGCCCAGGCCCGCCTGGCGGAACTCCGCCGCGTCACGGAGGCCCAGCAGAGCCTCGCGGCGGCCGCCTCCAGCCCGGATCCGGTGCCTTCGGTGCTGCGCCGGCTGGCCCAGCGCCTGGCCGGGCACGCGGTGCTGTACGGCCCCGACGGCAGCGGGGTCGCGGCGGCGGGCCGGGAGCCGGCGACGGGGGTGCGGGGGGCGCTCGCGGAGCTGTCGGGCGTGGTGCGGCCCACGGGGCGTACGGCGCCCAGGGCCACCTCCGCCACCGACACCGTCGGCGACATCCACCTGGCCGTCTACGCCCTCGGCGCCGGCGAAGGGTTCGTGCTCGGCGTGGCCACGGCCCGGCGCGACCCCGGCGACCACACCATCGCCTCCGTCGCCGCCGTACTGCTGTCCCTGCTGACCGGTGAGCACCACAGCGGCGCCGGTGCCGCCCGTTCCTCCGCTCTGGTACGGCTGTTGCTGGGCTCCCCGCCCGAGCGGGTGGCCCCGCTGCTCGGCACCGGAAGGTGGCTGATCGTGCACGCCCGGCCGGAGACTCAGCTGCCCGATGCCGTCGCCGCGTCCGCGCTCGGGGCCGCGCTGGGCTCGCCGCTGGTCGACCTCGGGCACGACGTCGTACGGGTACTGGTGCCGGGCGGACGGGTGCCGGAGCCACAGGCCGGCTGGACGCTCGGGGTGAGCGCCGCCGTGGAGGCGTCCGAGTGGCAGGCCGCCGATGCGCAGGCGGGCCGTGCGCTCGCCCGGGCCCGCGCCACCCGCACCCCGCTGATCCGGCACGGTGCCCGGCCGGGGCTGGAGGACCTGGTGCCGCGGGCGGACGCCGAGGCACACGCCCACGCGCTGCTCGCCCCCCTCTCCGGCCGCCCCGAGCTCACCGAGACCCTGCGCAACTGGCTGGCACTGCACGGCAGTTGGGACCGAACGGCGGTGGCGCTGGAGGTGCACCGCAACACCGTGCGGCAGCGCATCGCGCGCTGCGCCGCCCTGTTGGACACCGACCTGGACGACCCGGACGTGCGCATGGAGCTGTGGTTCGCGCTGCGGCACAGCTGAACCGCCGCGGTCATCTCGGCATGCCGCGCTCGGCCAGGCCGCTCTCGTAGGCGATGATGACCAGCTGCGCGCGGTCCCGGGCGTGCAGTTTGGCCAGGAGGCTGCCGACATGGGTCTTCACCGTCGGCATGCTGACGACGAGACGTTCGGAGATCTCCGCGTTGGACAGCCCGTTGGCGATCAGCACCAGGACTTCCTGTTCCCGCTTGGTGAGCCCGACGACCCGCGGGGCCGGGCGAGCCGGCTCGCCGCGGCGGGAGAAGTTCGCGATCAGACGCCGGGTGACACTGGGAGCCAGGACTCCCTCGCCGGTGGCGATGACCCGGATGCCGTTGACCAGGTCGGACGGTGAGGCGTCCTTCAGCATGAAGCCGCTGGCGCCGGCCTGCAGCGCCGGATAGACGTATTCGTCCATGTCGAACATGGTGAGGGCGAGCACCCGGACGCCGGACAGCGTGGGGTCGGAACAGATCTCCCGGGTGGCCGCGATGCCGTCCATGACCGGCATGCGCAGATCCATCAGGACGACGTCCGGGGTGAGCTCACGGGCGAGCCGGACGGTCGCGGCGCCGTCGGCCGCCTCGCCGACGACCTCCATCCCGGGGGTGGAGTCCACCAGGACACGAAAGCTGCCCCGCAACAGCGCCTGATCGTCCGCGATCAGCACGCGCACCGCCTCGGCCATCTCCGTGTTCCCTGCTCGTCCGCCCATGAAGGTTATGCGGCAGTTTAGCCGGGTTGTTCGGGTAACTCAGTTCGCGCGTACGCCACTTCAGGCCAAGTCGATCAGCAGATCCCCGATGCCGTCGTCGGCTTGCCGGTGGAGAACTGCCGTACCGGCACCCGGCCGCGTTCGCTCAGGTCCATCAGTTCCAGCAGCGAGGCGATCGCGTCGCGTGCCGCGCGGCGCGGCAGCCCGCACAGGTCGGCCTGGAACCGCAGGTTCTCCACGGCGGTGAGGTCCAGGTCCAGGGTCGACTCCTGGAACACGACGCCGATCCGGCGCCGGACCTCGGCGGGCCGTGCGGCGACGTCGTAGCCGGCCACCTCGGCGCGGCCCGCGGTGGGCCGCAGCAGGGTGATCAGCATGTTGATGGTGGTGGTCTTGCCGGCGCCGTTCGGCCCCAGGAAGCCGTACATGCTGCCGGTGGGCACGGTCAGGTCGAGGCCGTTCACGGCCGCCGTGGTGCCGTAGTACGCGTAGAGGCCCTCGGCATGGATCGCGGTCATGAGCCGCTCCGGTCGGGGCAGCGCACCGCCAGGACGGTGCGGAAGACGCTCAGCTCGCCGGGTTCGTCCACCGGCCGTCCGTCCGCCTCCACCCAGGCGTGGGCGCCGAACGGCTCGGTACGGAAACCGGTGCACCAGTCGGGCCATCGGCCACGGGCCCGGCACAGCAGCACGGTGGCCACGGACCGCTGGAGGCAGCCGAGGCCCGCGCAACGCGTGCTGACGAAGACGACGGACCGCCGGGCTCGCGCGGCCTGCGCGTACCCGGCGGGACGGGCGCCCCGGCTGACGACACGCAGAACGCGATGCAGCCGGGCCGGGGGCAGCCGGACCAGCAGGCGTGCCGCGCCGGCCGCGCAGCGCGGGGCGAGCTGCCGGTGCAGGGGAAGTCGCGGGGCCTGTTCGGCGACGGCCGGTGTGGTCACGGGGCGACCTCCACGAGATTGGCGGCTCGGAGCGCGTCGATGAGGGCCTGGACGTCCTGCCGGGCCCGGTCGTCGCCGACCGGGGCCGTGGCGGTCAGGCTCACGGCGGCCGCGTCGGGTGCCTCGCCGTCGAGCAGCCGGCGCAGCACGCCGGCCCCGGACCGGTTCAGCTGCCAGTAGCGGCCCCGGCGCCCGTCGAGCAGCACGGCCCCCGAGTCGACCTCGGTCAGGGTGACGTCGCGGGCGAGGGTCAGCTTCATCGGAGTTCTCCCTGCGGCTCGGGATGGGTGCGCAGCCAGCTCTCGCACGCCACCGTGGTGTCGATCGGCTGGAGATGACGGGACATCGGCCCGGGATTGAGGACCGCGGACCGGAAGGCCTCCGGGTCGATGAGCCCGAGTCCGGCGAGCTGCGAGTCCTCGCACAGCGAGAGGATCCGGGCCCGGTTGCGGGCCAGCCCGCGGAACGCCTCGGCGCTGAACTCGCCCTTGTCGCGGCGGTCCAGGAGGTCGCCGGGGACGAAGCCGTGCAGGGCCGAGGTGAGCAGTGGTTTGAACCGCCCGGGTGCCAGCCGCTGGTCGATGCGGGTGCTGAGCGCGGCCTCCACCACCCGGTCGTCGAGGAACGGCGCGTCCCAGGCGATGCCGGAGCCGGTGAGGGCGGTGTTGACCTGGCGGACGGTGGTTCCCTCGAAGACGAGCGAGGCGAGCGCCTGGTGCCTGGCCCGGTCGCCGTCCAGCGGCCCGGGGCCCTCGGTGGCGGCGGCGACGATCAGATCGCGGACCGCGGCCACGGCGTCCGGGGTCGCCCAGGAAGGCATGCGGGGCGGGAACACCCAGCCGAAGTCGGGTTCGTCGACCGGCGGTGGCGGGGCGCTGATGCGGGCGGCGACCCCGGCGAGGTTCTGCCGGTACGTCGACCGGTCCAGCAGCGCTCGTACGGTCGCCCGCCAGGGCCAGCGGTTGGCCAGCCGGTAGCGGTTGACCAGCCGCAGACCGCCGACCGGGGCGGCACGGGCCAGGGACCAGGCGCAGGCGGGCATCCGGCCGAACAGTTCGTCGCCGCCGAAGCCGGTCAGATGCAGTGACGCGCCCTCCGCCGTGGCCCGCTTGGCCAGGTCCTGGACGTGGGCGAGACCGGAGGCCCAGGTCGAGGGGCCCTCCGGGGCCGCGCCCGCGAGGTCGGCGGTGTAGCCGACGTCGAAGAGGTTCTCGGCGCGTTCGGCGGACAGGGTGTGGTGCCGGGCCGCCGGGAGCCGTTCCGCGGCCCTGTGGGCCCAGAAGGTGTCCGCGTTGGCGCTGTCGAGCGGCGTCACGTGGCAGGTCACCAGGTCGGCGCCGGCCGCCTGGGCGAGGAAGCACAGCGAAGTGGAGTCCAGGCCGCCGGACAGGTCGGCACTGAGGATCCGGCCCGGGGCCACGCGGGCGCCGATGGCGTCGTCCAGCGCCGAGCGGACGGCCGCCGCGCCCTGTGCCAGCGTGCGGGACGCCTCGGGCAGGCTCCACCAGCGAATCTGCCGGGCCCGCCCGTCACGGTCCAGTTCCAGCCAGTGGCCGGTGGTGACCGCTTCGACGCCCCGGCGGACGGGGCGCTGGGCGAGCGGCCAGGGGGCGCCGCCGGGCGCCAGCAGGCGGGCGGCGAGCAGGGTCTCGTCGAGGCTTGCGCCGGTGAGCCGCAGCAGCGGCGCCACACCGCTCGCGGCGACCGTGACGCCGCCGGCCCGGGCCGTGAAGATCTGCCGTACGCCCAGGACCGATCCCTGCACCCGGGTCCTGCCGTCCAGGGACACGGCCAGGTGGAAGACGCCCCGCAGCCGGGACGCGATCCGGTCGCCGTCGTGCAGTGAGCGCAGCCGGCCGAGCGCGGCCGGCGTGGCGTTCTCGTCCGGCCGGGTGTGTCCCAGCAGCACCATCCGCCGCGGGCCCGCCTCGATGGTGGTGACCGTGTCCTCGGGCCAGTCACCGATGATCCAGGGCCGCCCCGACGCGTGATCGATGCGGTGTGCCGCCCGCAACCGTCCGGCCAGCCGGGCGGCGGCCGGGCAGTCCGGAAGAACCACGAATTCCATGTCGCCTCGTTCCCCCGGCGGTGCCGGTGCGCGCGAGCGCACCGGCACCGGATGTGATCACCAGAAGCAGACGACCGCGTAGCCGCAGCCGGCGAAGTCGTTGCAGCTTCCGACGCCGAGGCACTTGGTGAGCTCGTCGAAGTCGCCGACTTCCTGCAGCATGGGGGGCTCGTAGATCGCGGACATGGGTGACCTCCCGTTTCGGATCGGTCAGGCCGACTTTTTCGGCCTGTTTGATCTGCCACGGAAACTACGGGGCCGTGCGTCCCGTCCGCGTGGGGCAGGCGTCCCGGGGCTGTCCCGTCAGTTGTCCCAGCGGTGGTGGCGGACCCAGCCCCAGGCGAGTGCAGCGAGCGTCCAGGCGAGCAGGACGGCGACGCCGAAGGCGGTGTGCGGCGAGTCGACCTTGAGCAGTTCCCGTCCGGCCTGGTCGGGGAAGTAGCGGGCCAGCCTCTTGGTCGCGCCGAGGACGGACAGGATCTGCGTCCCGGCGAGCACCATGGGCAGCAGGACGGCGAGCGGGATCACCGCGTTGCGGGCGATGGCCGCCGTGCCGGCCGCGAACAGGCACATCAGGGTCAGGTAGACGACGGCGCCGGCCAGGGCGCGGGGCACCCCACTCGCGCCGATCGAGGCACCGTGCGAGCCGAGCGCGGACTGGGTGACCAGGTAGCCGAGCACCGTGACGGGCACGGAGACGGCCACCGCGGTCGCGGTGGTGACGGCGATCTTCGCCAGGTAGAGCCTGCCGCGCCGGGGCACGGCGAGCAGGGAGACCCGCATCATGCCGGAGGTGTACTCGCTCGTCACGACGAGCACCCCGAACACGATCAGAGCCAGCTGGCCGTAGAGGATGCCGTCCAGGCCGGCCTGCTGGGGGGTGAAGTCCGAGCGCAGATTGTGGTTGCCGGAGTCCAGCGCGTTCTTGGCGGACCAGCCGTCCAGAGCGGCGACGAGCACACTGATCACGGCGAACAGCAGCAGCGTCAGCTGGGTGCCGCGGATCCCGCGCAGCTTGGTGGTCTCGGCCCGGACGGCCGCGAGTGTCTCAGACATGGGTGCTGTGTCCTCCCTCGCCGATGACTCCGAGGAAGGTCTCCTCCAGGGAGCCCGCATGGGTGCTCAGTTCGTCGAGCGGGAAGCCGCCCGCCGCCGCGAGCCGGCTGATCTCCGCGGCCTGCAGGCCGACGACGTCCAGGGCGCCGTCCGCCGTACGGGTCAGGGAGGCGCCGTGGCGTCGCAGCTCCCGGCCGAGCCCGTCGGCTCGCGGGGTGCGCACCCGTACGTACGGCCGCCCGTGACGCTGGATGAAGTCCGACATGCCCGTGTCCGCGAGGAGCCGGCCGCGGCTGATGACGATCAGGTGGTCGGCGACCATGGACATCTCCGTCATCAGATGGCTGGAGACGAGTACGGTGCGGCCCTCGTCGGCCATCGAGCGCAGCAGTCCCCGCAGCCACCGAATGCCCTCGGTGTCCAGGCCGTTGACCGGTTCGTCGAGGACCAGCACGGGTGGGTCACCGAGCAGGGCGGCGGCCAGCCCGAGGCGCTGTCCCATGCCGAGGGAGAAGGTGCCGATCCGGCGCCGGGCGGCGTCCTCGAGTCCGACCGCCTCCAGGACCTCCCGGACCCGGCCGCGGCCGATCCGGTTGCTCTGGGCGAGCCACCGCAGATGATCGCGTGCGGTCAGGCTGCGGTGCGGGGCCGAGGTCTCCAGCAGCGCGCCGACGTGCCGGAGCGGATGGGTCAGTTCGCGGTAGGCGTGCCCGTCGATCCGTGCGGAGCCGGCGTCCGGGCGGGTCAGGCCGAGCATCATCCGCATCGTCGTCGACTTCCCCGCGCCGTTGGGACCGAGGAAGCCGGTGACGGATCCGGGCCGCACCGTGAAGGTGAGGCCGTCCACGACGGTGGCCTGCCCATACCGTTTCGTCAGGTTCTGGACGTCAATCACGGGACGAGTCTGGCGGCGGCCGTCACCGGGCACATCGGACCGGGGTCGGGACCGTCGCGGCCGGTTCCGCGAGCCGGACTCATACCTGGGTATGAACCGAGTTCAGGACATATCCGGGGTGCGCTCGCCTCAGTACGGCAGGGTCGCGCGGACCCGGAATCCGGCGCCGGGGCGGGGACCGGCGGTGAGGGTCCCGCCGTGCGCCGCGGCCCGTTCCTTCATGCCGACCAGGCCCATACCGCTGCCGGGCACGGCGGGCCGGTGCCCGTGACCAGGGCCGTCGTCGGTGACCTCGATCGTCAGCGTTCCGTCCACGGCGGCGAGTTGGACCAGGCATCGGGTGGGAGCGGCGTGTTTGACGACGTTGGTCAGCGCCTCCTGGACGATCCGGTACGCGGCCAGCGCGACCCCGCCGGGGGGTTCTTCCGCCTGGTCGGACCGCAGTTCGACGCGTACGCCCGCCGCCTCGGCCGTGCGGACCAGCAAGGGCAGGTCCGCCAGGCCCCGGACCGGCCGCAGGTCCTGCTCGCCGTCGCCCGGCTCCCGGCGCAGCACCTTGAGGGTGGCCCGCATGTCGCGCAACGCCCTGCGGCTGACGTCCTCGATGACCGCAAGGGCCTCGCGGGCTTCCTCGGGGCGGGTGGCGACCACGTGGTTGGCCACGCCGGCCTTGATCGCGATCAGGCCCACGCTGTGCGTGACGACGTCATGCAGGTCCCGGGCTATACGCATGCGCTCCTCGACCTTCGCCTGCTCGGTCGCCTGCTCGATGGCCCGGCGCAGGCTCTCCCGCCGCTCCCGCACGGCCGCTCCCGCCGCCCAGGTGGCACCCAGCGCGAGCATCCCGAACAGCAGTTGCACCGCCCGGGTACCGCCCTCGTAGTGCTGCCCGCCGGTCACCGTGAGCAGGGCCGCGCCGGCCGCGCTCGCCGTACCGATCACGACGGCCGAGCGGCCCGGCCTGCGTGGCCGGGTCGACGCGACCAGGTACAGGGCGTAGGCGGCGGCGAGGAAGACGGCCGGGCCGAGTCCGGCCGCCGACGCCGCGCAGGAGGCGGTGAGGACGAGCGCGAGGACCGGGACGGGCCACAGCCGCCGGACGGCGAGCGGCAGCGCGGTGGCGAGCGAGAGCAGCCAGGCCGTGGTCCCGCCCGGCCCGCTCCCGGTGTCCGGCCGCACCACCGACAGCTGAGGGAGCAGGGCGAAGCCGAGGGCGGCCACCCCGTCGAGGAGGATCAGGTGTCGGCGCGAGGCGTCTCCCATGCCCTGAACGTATGCGTTCGGCCGGCGCAACGTCCAACCATCCGCCCGGGGTTG
Source organism: Streptomyces sp. NPDC001093 (assembly GCF_040298985.1). Taxonomy (NCBI): domain Bacteria; kingdom Bacillati; phylum Actinomycetota; class Actinomycetes; order Kitasatosporales; family Streptomycetaceae; genus Streptomyces; species Streptomyces sp. NPDC001093. The sequence goes on from NZ_JBEPBF010000034.1 coordinate 38,864, forward strand.
TGCCGGCGCGGTGCGCCCCGAGTCGGCCACCGGGGGATGCCAACGGCCAGATCGTCACCATGACCGCCGTCGACCGTCACCCTAGGCTTGCCCCATTCACGCAGAATCGTTCCAACGGGGGTAGGGAACCATGCGGTTCAACCTGTTCATCCTCAGTGAGGACCCGGTCGCCCTGGCGGGACTGGAGGCGATCGTCGAGCAGGACGACGGCTTCCGTCTCATCGGCACGGCCGCGGACGAGTCCCGTGGTCTGCGATGTCTCGAGGACAGCGTGCTGCAGCCGGACGTGGTGATCCTCGGCGAGCCGCCGTCGAAGAGAGCCATCTCCAGGGATGTCACGGGGATCGTGTCCCGGTATCGCCTGCAGCGGACCCGGCCGCGCATCGTCGTGGTGTCGCAGAAGGACTACGACGATGTCATCCTCTCCGCCCTGCGCCTCGGCGTGAACGGCTACCTCGCGCGGATCGCGTCGTCCGAGGAACTGCTGCAGTCCCTGCAGATCGTGGCTCGCGGGGGCGCGGCGTTCAGCCCGTCGATAGCGGCCCGGTTCAGCAGCTATTTCGCCGGTGTGCGCGGCGTCCCGGAGCCGGCGGAGCTGACCCATCTGACCAGCAGGGAGACGGAGATCCTGGAACTGCTCGCGGGCGGCATGAGCAATCGGCAGATCGCCCGCACTCTCTTCCTGGCCGAGAAGACCATACGCAACTACGTCTCGCGCATCTTCACCAAACTGGAGGTGCACGACCGGGCAGCGGCGGTGCTGCGCGCCCGCGACGCCGGGCTGGGCGCGCGGCCGGACGCGGTGGCGCCACAGCGCGCCTGACGACCGGGCGCCGCCGAGCCGGTCCGCCGGGGTGACCCCCGTCCCACCCGCCGGTACCGCGAGGACGGCCGTCGTACGCTGCCTCACAATAGGAGGCATGCCGATATCCGGGACACCCAGCCGCGCCCAGCTCGTCGACCACCTGGTGAGGACCCGTATCGCGGGGGACGTCGCCACGCCCCGCGAGAACAACCTCTCCCACTACCGTCAGCTCGCCAACGGTGTCCGCAACTTCTGGCTCGGCCTGGAGCTGGGCGACCGCTGGACGGACGAGCAGGACGTGCTCGCGGTGATGGCGGAGAGGGTCGGCGTCAACGACGATCCCGAGTACCGGTACGGACAGGACACCATCGACCCCGAGCTGACGGTGGACGCGCTGGAGCGGATGGCGGCGCGGCTGCGCAAGGCGGCCGAGGACCGGCAGCGGGTGCTGTTCGCGACCGGGCACCCGGGGGGTCTGCTGGACGTGCACCGGGCCACGGCCGCCGCGCTGCGCGCCGCCGGCTGCGAGATCGTGGTCATCCCGGACGGGCTGCAGACGGACGAGGGGTACGTCATGCAGTTCGCGGACGTGGCGGTGCTGGAGCACGGGGCGACGCTGTGGCACACCCACTCCGGAGAGCCGATGCGGGCGATTCTCACGGGACTTGAGCGGGAGGGGCGGCCCCTGCCGGACCTGGTCGTCGCCGACCACGGGTGGGCGGGCTACGCGGGACAGCACGGCCTGGACTCGGTGGGATACGCCGACTGCAACGACCCGGCGCTGTTCCTCGCCGAGTCCGAGGGCACCCTCCAGGTCGTCGTACCGCTCGACGACCATGTGGTGAGCCCCCGTCACTACGACCCGTTGACGGCGTATCTGCTGGCGGCGGCCGGCCTTTCCTGACCGGCTCCCGAACGCCGTCCGCCGGCGCGGCACTGTGCGGCCCCGCACGCGGAGCCGCACAGTGTGGACGCGACCGGCACCGGATCAGCTGCTGCCGCTGCTCATGCTGGTACTGCTGTTGCTGGCGTGGCTGCTACTGCTGCTACTGCTGCTGCTCTTGCCACTGCTGGTGTTGCTGCTGGTGTTGCTGCTCTTGCCGCTGTTGCTCCAGCCACCGTTGCCGTTGCCCCAGTTGCCGTTGCCCCAGTTGCCATTGCCCCAGCCCCAGCCCCAGCCACCCCAGCGGCCGCCCCAGCCCCAACCGCCGCGGTGGTGGTGGCGGCGGTGGTGCCGACCCCAACCACAACCGCAGTCGACGAGCCGGGTGTGGACACTGAGGTTGTGCTGTGCAGGGGCCGCAGAGGCGGTGCCTGCCGTGCCGATTGTGACTCCGCCCGCCAGCAGGAAACCTGCCGCGGACATCACGACGTAACGCTTGACGCGCTGTGCTCGCATGGGAAGCTACCCTTCTGTTGCCATCATTTCCCGCGGCTCCATGAGGAAGACACGGGGCGGATGGTCAGCGCCGTGCTCACTGAGGGGGACGTCACGGCGCGCTCTTCAGGTGTCACCGCAGAGGAACGGCCGGTTACACCGTGTGCTGCGGCGCTCACTCATAGAGACTAGTGCCACACCGGCCACTCGGCACCTCGGGGCAACATCAGTCACGCGGGACGCGGACGACACCCTCCTGGATGACGGTGATGGCGAGCCGTCCGTCCTGTGTGTAGATGCGCGCCTGGCCGAGCCCGCGGCCGCCGTGCGCGGACGGCGACTCCTGGTCGTACAGCAGCCATTCGTCGGCGCGGAAGGGGCGGTGGAACCACATCGCGTGGTCCAGGGAGGCCCCGACGACGTCCCCGACCGCCCAGCCGCCGCGGCCGTGCGCGAGCAGCACGGAGTCGAGGAGGGTCATGTCGGAGACGTAGGTGGCGAGGACGACATGCAGCAACGGTTCGTCAAAAGCACAGTCCAGCTTGCCGTTGGTGCGGAACCACACCTGTGAGTGCGGCTCGCGCGGCGCGCCGAACTGCCCGTACGGGGGCTCCTCCACGTACCTGAGGTCGATCGCCTCGCGGGCCTCGAGGAACTTCTCGACGACCGCGGGGGCGAGGTGGTCGTAGCCGCGCAGCCGTTCCTGAGAGGTGGGCAGGGTCGCCGGGTCGGGCGAGGCGGGCATGGGTGCCTGGTGCTCCAGCCCCTCCTCGTACACCTGGAAGGACGCCGACAGGTGGAAGATCGGCTTGCCGTGCTGGACGGCGACCACGCGGCGGGTGGTGAAGGACCGGCCGTCGCGGATGCGGTCGACGGTGTAGACGATCGGCGCGCCGGGATCGCCCGGGCGCAGGAAGTAGGCGTGGAGCGAGTGGGCGGGCCGGTCGGCGGGGACCGTCCGCCCGGCGGCGACCAGCGCCTGTGCCGCGACCTGGCCGCCGAAGACACGGGGTACGACGGCGGAGCGGGACTGGCCGCGGAAGATGTTCTCCTCGATCTGCTCGAGATCGAGCAGATCGAGGAGATCCTGGAGTGCCTGGCTCATGGCATCTAGTTGTACAGGCCAGTGATGTCGGCGGTGACCGGTCCGCCCTACAGGCCCATGTCCTTCGCGATGATCGTCTTCATGATCTCGCTGGTGCCGCCGTAGATGCGGTTGACGCGGTTGTCCGCGTACAGGCGGGCTATCGGGTACTCGTTCATGTAGCCGTAGCCGCCGTGCAGTTGCAGGCAGCGGTCGATCACGCGGTGGGCGACCTCGGTGCAGAACAGCTTGGCGGAGGCGGCCTCGGCGGGCGTCAGCTCGCCGGCGTCCAGGGCCTCGGTCGCGCGGTCGGCGACGGCCTCGGCGGCGTCCACCTCGGCCTGGCAGGCGGCCAGCTCGAACTTGGTGTTCTGGAAGTGGGCGACCGGCTTGCCGAAGACGGTGCGCTCCTGCACGTACTGCTTGGCGAACCGGACGGCGGCCTTGGCCTGCGCGTAGGCGCCGAAGGCGATGCCCCAGCGCTCGGAGGCCAGGTTGTGGCCGAGGTAGTAGAAGCCCTTGTTCTCCTCGCCGAGCAGGTCCTCGACCGGGACCTTGACGTCGACGAAGGCCAGCTCGGCGGTGTCGGAGGTCTTCAGGCCGAGCTTGTCGAGCTTGCGGCCGACGGAGTAGCCCTCGGACTTGGTGTCCACGGCGAACAGGGAGATGCCGTGGCGGCGGTCCTCGGCGGTGGGCGCGGAGGTACGGGCGCAGACGATGACGCGGTCGGCGTGGACGCCGCCGGTGATGAAGGTCTTGGCACCGTTGAGGACGTAGTGCGTGCCGTCCTCGGAGAGCTTGGCGGTGGACTTCATGCCCGCGAGGTCGGAGCCGGTGCCCGGCTCGGTCATCGCGATGGCCCACATCTCCTCGCCGGTGACGAACTTCGGCAGGTAGCGCTTCTTCTGCTCGTCCGTGGCCAGCATCTTGATGTACGGCAGGGCGAGCAGCACGTGGACGCCGGAGCCGCCGAACTGGACGCCCGCGCGCGCGGTCTCCTCGTAGAGGACGGCCTCGAACTTGTGGCTGTCCAGGCCCGCGCCGCCGAACTCCTCCGGCACGTTGATGCCGAAGATGCCCAGCTCACCGAGCTTGTAGTAGAAGTCGCGCGGCGCCTGGCCGGCGGCGAACCACTCGTCGTAGACCGGCACGACCTCGGCCTCGATGAAGGCGCGCAGGGTCTCCCGGAACGCCTCGTGATCCTCGTTGAACACCGTACGGCGCACGCCGCCCACCTCCAGGTACCTGTCTAAGCGCTTGCTCAGATTCGAAGATACCGGCGAGTACGACGACGCGTCCAGGGTGAGCTTGGCCACGGCCCCGGTCAGTCGCCTTTCCCGTACCGGCGGAACTCGGAGGTCTTCACCATCCAGGGGCCGAACGGAACCGAGTCCCCGAAGATGTACGGCTCCGTGTGGGCGTAACGGCCCTTGACCGGGTCGGAGTGGACCTCGACGGTGCCGGTGCGCGGGTCGACGATCATGTAGAGGGCGATCCCCATGGCCGGGTAGTCATCGAGCTTCTCACCGAAGCCGGGATGCGGGTTCGGCGAGAGAACCTCGACCACCGCGAGCACCTGCGCCGCATCGACGGCGAACCCCTCCTCGTCCAGGAGGGCCTCGGGGATCACGACGACGTCCGGCCGACGCATACGGCCCATCGCCGGATACTCGATCTCAGGGCCGTTCACGCAGACGCAGCCCGGATGAGTGGCGCGGACCTGCTGGTCGAGCTGGTCGCGAATGCGGCGCAGCAGACCGTGTCGGCGCAGCGACGGCCATCTCATGGCCAGCAGCGGACCGGACGGTCCGATCTCGACACTCCAGGATCCTTCGAGCCGCTCGGACCAGGCATCCAGCTCCTCGGCGATCGCGCGCATCTTCGCGTACTCCACACCCGGAGGGTAGTGAGCAGCCGCAGGCTACCGCGTCACCCCTCCCCCGCCGCCTCGAACGCCCCCCGAGCCATCCGGTGCAGCAGCGCCGCCGTGGCCCCCCGCCCCGGCAGGGTCCCCGCGCGCCCCAGGTGTGGTGTGGAGTTCAGCAGGCCGAAGACCGAGTGGACGGCCGAGCGGGCCGTCGGTTCCGACAGCCCCGGGTAGACCTCGCGGACCACCTCCACCCACAGCTCGACGTACTGCCGCTGGAGCTGCCGCACCAGCTTGCGGTCGCTGTCGCGCAGGCGGTCCAGCTCGCGGTCGTGCAGGGTGATGAGGGGACGGTCGTCCAGGGCGAAGTCGATGTGGCCCTCGATGAGGGAGTCCAGGACCGCCGAGGGCCGGGCGTCCCCGTCGGTCTCCGCCAGGCGGCGCTTGGCGCCCGTCAGCAGCTGGCCGCTGATACCGACCAGCAGCTCGGCGAGCATCGCGTCCTTGCCCGGGAAGTGCCGGTACAGGCCGGGGCCGCTGATGCCGACCGCGGCGCCTATCTCGTCGACGCCGACGCCGTGGAAGCCGCGCTCGGCGAAGAGCCGGGCGGCCTCCTTGAGGATCTGCTCGCGGCGGGTCGGGGCGTCGGTTCTGGTGACCATGCAGGCAATTCTAGACAGCGAGGTTAGCGGTCGTTAACCTGAAGGAAATGGTTAACGCTCATTAACAGCGGATCGCAGGTTCGATCACCGGGTGAGGGGACCGCAGGATGCAGGAGGCACCGGAGCTCCGGAGCGCGGCAGATCCCGCGTCGGAGGCCTGGCGGGCCAATGAACAGGCTCATCTCGCGCTCGTCGAGGAGCTGCGCGCCAAGCTGGCCGCGGCGGCGCTCGGTGGCGGCGAGAAGGCGCGCGCCCGGCACACCGCGCGGGGCAAGCTGCTGCCGAGGGACAGGGTGGACACGCTGCTCGACCCGGGGTCGCCGTTCCTGGAGCTGGCGCCCCTGGCGGCAGACGGGATGTACGACGGGCAGGCCCCGGCCGCCGGGGTGATCGCCGGGATCGGGCGGGTCAGCGGGCGCGAGTGCGTGATCGTCGCCAATGACGCCACGGTGAAGGGGGGGACGTACTACCCGATGACCGTGAAGAAGCACCTGCGCGCCCAGGAGATCGCCCTCGACAACCGCCTGCCGTGCGTCTACCTCGTGGACTCCGGCGGCGCCTTCCTGCCCATGCAGGACGAGGTCTTCCCGGACCGGGACCACTTCGGGCGGATCTTCTACAACCAGGCCCGGATGTCCGGCGCCGGGATCCCGCAGATCGCCGCCGTGCTCGGATCGTGCACGGCCGGCGGGGCGTATGTGCCCGCCATGAGCGACGAGGCCGTGATCGTCCGCAATCAGGGGACGATCTTCCTCGGCGGGCCTCCGCTGGTGAAGGCCGCCACCGGCGAGGTCGTCACGGCGGAGGAGCTGGGCGGCGGCGAGGTGCACTCCCGGATCTCCGGGGTCACCGACCACCTCGCCGAGGACGACGCGCACGCCCTCCGGATCGTGCGGAACATCGTCGCCACGCTCCCGGCCCGGCAGACCCTGCCCTGGGAGGTCCAGCCGGCGGCAGAGCCCAAGGTGGACCCCTACGGGCTCTACGGCGCCGTCCCGGTCGACTCCCGTACCCCCTACGACGTACGCGAGATCATCGCGCGCGTGGTCGACGGCTCGCGGTTCGCCGAGTTCAAGAGCGAGTTCGGGCAGACCCTGATCACCGGCTTCGCCCGCATCCACGGCCACCCGGTCGGGATCGTCGCCAACAACGGCATCCTGTTCTCCGAGTCCGCCCAGAAGGGCGCCCACTTCATCGAGCTGTGCGACCAGCGCGGGATCCCGCTGGTGTTCCTGCAGAACATCTCCGGGTTCATGGTCGGCAGGGACTACGAGGCGGGCGGCATCGCCAAGCACGGCGCCAAGATGGTGACGGCGGTGGCGTGCACGCGCGTGCCGAAGCTGACGGTGGTGGTCGGCGGTTCGTACGGCGCGGGCAACTACTCGATGTGCGGCCGGGCCTACTCCCCCCGGTTCCTGTGGATGTGGCCCAACGCCAAGATCTCCGTGATGGGCGGCGAGCAGGCCGCCAGTGTCCTCGCCACGGTCAAGCGCGACCAGCTCGAGGCCCGGGGAGAGGCCTGGCCCGCCGAGGACGAGGAGGCCTTCAAGGCGCCGATCCGCGCGCAGTACGAGCGCCAGGGCAATGCCTACTACGCCACCGCCCGCCTCTGGGACGACGGCGTGATCGACCCGCTCGAGACCCGTCAGGTGCTGGGCCTCGCCCTGACCGCCTGCGCCAACGCGCCTCTGGGGGACCCCCAGTTCGGCGTCTTCCGGATGTGAGGAGGGGAACCGTGTTCGACACAGTGCTGGTCGCCAACCGGGGCGAGATCGCCGTACGCGTCATCCGTACGCTCCGCTCGCTGGGCGTGCGCTCGGTGGCGGTCTTCTCCGACGCCGACGCCGACGCGCGGCACGTCAGGGAGGCCGACACGGCGGTACGGATCGGTCCGGCACCGGCCGCCGAGAGCTATCTGTCCGTCGGCCGCCTTCTGGACGCCGCCGCCCGCACCGGCGCCCAGGCCGTCCACCCGGGGTACGGCTTCCTCGCCGAGAACGCCGGCTTCGCGCGCGCCTGCGAGGAGGCGGGACTCGTCTTCATCGGCCCGCCCGCGGACGCCATCGCGCTCATGGGCGACAAGATCCGCGCCAAGGAGACCGTGCAGGCGGCCGGGGTGCCGGTGGTGCCGGGCGGACGTGACCCCGAACTGGCCCGGTCGGCCCTCGAGTTGGGCGCGCCCGTGCTGCTCAAGCCCTCCGCCGGCGGTGGTGGCAAGGGCATGCGGCTGGTGCGGGACATGACCGTGCTGGAGGAGGAGATCGCCGCCGCCCGCCGCGAGGCCCGCGCCTCCTTCGGCGACGACACCCTGCTGGTGGAGCGGTGGATCGACCGGCCCCGGCACATCGAGATCCAGGTGCTGGCCGACGGCCACGGCAACGTGGTCCACCTCGGCGAGCGCGAGTGCTCGCTCCAGCGGCGGCACCAGAAGATCATCGAGGAGGCGCCGAGCGTGCTCCTCGACGAGGCCACGCGCGCGGCGATGGGCGAGGCGGCCGTGCAGGCGGCCCGCAGCTGCGGGTACCGGGGCGCGGGCACGGTGGAGTTCATCGTGCCGGGCGGGGACCCGTCCGCGTACTACTTCATGGAGATGAACACCCGCCTCCAGGTGGAGCACCCGGTCACCGAGCTCGTCACCGGCCTGGACCTGGTGGAGTGGCAGCTGCGGGTCGCGGCCGGGGAGAAGCTGGGCTTCGCCCAGGAGGACGTGAGGCTCACCGGGCACGCGGTCGAGGCCCGGATCTGCGCGGAAGACCCCGCCCGCGGCTTCCTGCCCTCCGGCGGCACCGTCCTGCTGCTGGACGAGCCGCAGGGCGACGGCGTCCGCACCGACTCCGGGCTCAGCGAGGGCACCGAGGTGGGCAGCCTGTACGACCCGATGCTGTCCAAGGTGATCGCCCACGGCCCCGACCGGGAGACCGCGCTCCGCAAGCTCCGGGCGGCGCTCGGGGAGACGGTCACGCTGGGCGTGCAGACCAACGCGGGGTTCCTGCGGCGGCTGCTGGCCCATCCGGCGGTCGTGGCAGGGGACCTGGACACCGGGCTGGTGGAGCGCGTGGTGGAGGAGCTGGTCACCACGGACGTACCGGAGGAGGTGTACGAGGCGGCTGCGGCCGTACGCGCGAAGGCGCTGGAGCCGCGTACGGACGGCTGGACCGACCCCTTCTCGGTGCCGAGCGGCTGGCGGCTCGGCGGCACCCCGAGGCCGCCCGCCTTCCACCTCCGGGTGCAGGACCCGGTGACGTACACCCCGCGCGGCAGCTCCACCGTCACCGACGCCACGGTCTGCGTCACCCTCGACGGTGTCCGGCACACCTTCCACCGGGCCGGTGACTGGATCGGCCGCGGCGGCGACGCCTGGCAGGTGCGGGACCACGACCCGGTGGCCGCGTCCCTCAGCCGGTCCGCGCACGCGGGCGCCGACTCCCTGACCGCGCCCATGCCGGGCACGGTGACCGTGGTGAAGGTCGCCGTCGGGGACGAGGTGACCGCCGGCCAGAGCCTGCTGGTGGTGGAGGCGATGAAGATGGAGCACGTCATCTCCGCCCCGCACGCCGGCACGGTCGCCGAGCTGGACGTGACGCCGGGCGCGACGGTCGCCATGGACCAGGTGCTCGCCGTGATCGCACCCCACGAGGAGGTGGCGGAGTGACTGCCGAGGGTCTCCCCATGGTCGTACCGGCCTCGGACCTGCCCGCGCGGGTGCGGATCCACGAGGTCGGCGCGCGTGACGGGCTGCAGAACGAGCAGCGGACCGTACCGACCGAGATCAAGGCGGAGTTCATCCGCCGGCTCGCCGACGCGGGCCTGACGACGATCGAGGCGACGAGCTTCGTGCACCCCAGGTGGGTGCCGCAACTGGCCGACGCCGAGCAGCTGTTCCCGCTGCTCGGCGGGCTCGAAGGGGTCGAGCTGCCGGTGCTGGTGCCCAACCAGCGCGGCCTGGACCGGGCGCTGGCCCTCGGTGCCGACCGGGTCGCCGTCTTCGCCAGCGCCACGGAGTCCTTCGCGAAGGCCAACCTCAACCGCACGCTGGACGAGTCGCTGGCCGTGTTCGCGCCGGTGGTGCGGCAGGCCAAGGACCGGGGCGTGCACGTGCGCGGCTATGTGTCGATGTGCTTCGGCGACCCCTGGGAGGGCGCGGTCCCCCTCCACCAGGTGGCCCGCGTCTGCACGGCCCTGAGGGACATGGGCTGCGACGAGCTGAGCCTGGGCGACACGATCGGCGTCGCCACTGCGGGCCATGTCCTCGAACTGCTCTCCGTCCTCAACGAGAAGGGCGTGCCGACGAACGTGATCGGCGTGCACTTCCACGACACCTACGGCCAGGCGCTCGCCAACACCCTGGCCGCCCTGCAGCACGGCGTCACCACCGTGGACGCCTCGGCGGGCGGGCTCGGCGGCTGCCCGTACGCGAAGTCCGCCACCGGCAACCTCGCCACCGAGGACCTCGTCTGGATGCTGCACGGACTCGGCATCGAGACCGGGGTCGACCTCGGCCGTCTGACCGCCACGAGCGTGTGGATGGCCGCCCATCTGGACCGGCCCAGCCCGTCCCGTACCGTCCGCGCCCTCTCCCACAAGGACCAGTGATCAGCATGGACCACCGTCTCAGCCCCGAGCTGGAGGAACTCCGCCGTACGGTGGAGGAGTTCGCGCACGACGTCGTGGCGCCGAAGATCGGCGACTTCTACGAGCGGCACGAGTTCCCGTACGAGATCGTCCGCGAGATGGGCCGTATGGGCCTGTTCGGGCTGCCGTTCCCGGAGGAGTACGGCGGCATGGGCGGCGACTATCTGGCGCTCGGCATCGCCCTGGAGGAACTGGCGAGGGTCGACTCGTCCGTGGCGATCACCCTCGAGGCGGGTGTCTCCCTGGGCGCCATGCCGCTGCACCTCTTCGGCACGGAGGAGCAGAAGCGCGAGTGGCTGCCCCGCCTCTGCACGGGCGAGATGCTGGGCGCGTTCGGCCTGACCGAGCCGGACGGCGGCAGCGACGCCGGGGCGACCCGTACGACGGCCCGCCTGGACCCGGACACGAACGAATGGGTGATCAACGGCACCAAGTGCTTCATCACCAACTCGGGCACGGACATCACGGGCCTGGTGACGGTGACCGCCGTGACCGGCCGCAAGCCGGACGGCAAGCCGCAGATCTCGGCGATCATCGTGCCGTCCGGCACGCCCGGCTTCACGGTGGCGGCGCCCTACTCCAAGGTGGGCTGGAACGCCTCCGACACCCGTGAGCTGTCCTTCGCCGATGTCCGTGTCCCGGCCGCCAACCTGCTCGGCGAGGAGGGCCGCGGCTACGCCCAGTTCCTGCGCATCCTGGACGAGGGCCGGATCGCCATCGCGGCCCTCGCGACGGGCCTGGCCCAGGGCTGTGTGGACGAGTCGGTGAAGTACGCCAAGGAACGCCACGCCTTCGGCCGGCCGATCGGCGCGAACCAGGCGATCCAGTTCAAGATCGCCGACATGGAGATGAAGGCCCACACGGCCCGCCTGGCCTGGCGCGACGCGGCGAGCCGTCTGGTGGCGGGCGAACCCTTCAAGAAGGAGGCGGCCCTCGCCAAGCTCTACTCCTCCACGGTCGCCGTCGACAACGCCCGGGACGCCACCCAGATCCACGGCGGCTACGGCTTCATGAACGAGTACCCGGTGGCCCGCATGTGGCGCGACTCCAAGATCCTGGAGATCGGCGAGGGCACGAGCGAGGTCCAGCGGATGCTGATCGCGCGGGAACTGGGGCTGGTGAGCTGAGGCAGCGGCCCGATGTGAGGGCGAGCGGGGCCCGCCCTCACCCGGGCCGGAGCCTCAGCTCTTGGTCAGCGTGCGGCCGAGGAGGGGCAGCAGGCAGTCCCAGTGGCGCTGCAGTGCGTCGGGGTTGAAGGCGTCGGTGTCGGACATGGTGAAGCCGTGGACGGTGCCGGGGTAGATCTCGGAGGTGTAGCCGACACCCGCGGCGCCCAGGGCCTGGTTGAGCTCGTCGAGGGCCTCGGGCGTCATGTCGGTCTCGGCGTGGCCGAGGTGGACCTCGGCGGTGAGCTGGGACACGAGGCGGTGCATCTCGGGCCCGTCGGCGCCCACGGGGCCGTGGAACTCGGCGACGGCGGCCACCTGGCCGGGGTGGGCCGCGGCGGTGCGCATCGCCAGGAGGCCGCCGAAGCAGTAGCCGGTCACCGCGACCGGTCCGGCGCCGACCTCCGGCTGGGCGGTGAGGAACCCGAGGTAGGCGTCGGCGTCGCTCAGGGCACGTTCGGTGGTGTGCGCCTCGATCAGGGGCATCAGCTGGGCGATGAGCTCGCGCCGGGCGTCTCCCCCGATGAACCCGGGAAGCTCGATCACCGGTGTCGGGCCGTGCCGGTAGAAGAAGTTGGGGACGAGCACGTAGTACCCGTGCCCGGCCAGTTCGCCGGCCATCTCCCGCAGCACGGGCCGGATGCCGAAGGCGTCCGGGTACATCAGCACCCCTGGGTGCCGCTCGCCGTCGTCGGGGAAGGCGGCGAAGGCGTCGGCCTGGCCGTCCGCGGTGGGGATCTGCAGCATCTTGGTGGCCATGGGTTCTCCTGTCGTGGTTGACGTGTCGAGCCTGTGATCAACACGAAGGAGGCGGAGCCCGCGCCGCAGTGCGGGCTCCTCGATCCGACGGCGGGCCCGCACCGGCCCCTTCGGCGCTCAGCAGAGCACCGGGTCAACAATCCGTGTGTGGCGCGCTGCCGTCCCGGTAGTCATCGCCGCCCAACCTAGCCGACCGGCCGAAGCCGATGCCAGAACCCTTCGCCACGCCCACTCAGTCGGCCTGGTGCCGGCGGGAGCGACCGGCGAGAACGGCCTCGCCCTGCTGCGCGGGCCCGTCGGCCGGGGGCAGCCCGGTCGAGAGGGCCCCGGTGATGCGGGCCGTGTGCCGGTAGGCCCGCAGGGCGGCGGCCAGGGCGCGGTCCTGGGCGGCCGGGTCGGCCAGGGCTCCGTCCAGCCGGGTGGTGAACCGGGTCCAGCGGGCCCGGTCGCCGCTCGCGTAGTAGGCGATGCCGCCGGTGCCGTGCAGGCCGTAGGCACGGCTGACGTACCGGCACAGGTGCAGGGCGCCGAGGGTGGAGCCCTCCAGGACGTACAGGAAGCCCAGCAGTGAGAGCGGGTCCGCGGCCGCCGTCGTACGGATGTCCGCCGCGAAGGCCGCCGCGTGCGCCGCGGGCCACCGGCCGGGGGTGCTGCCCCGGCCCGCGAAGTGGTGCAGATCGCGCTCGATCAGCGGGGCCTTCCGCAGGTCCTCCGCCGCCCACAGACCGGCGACGGACGGGGCTGCGGCTCGGGAGAGTTCCGTCTCCAGCTCCCCCAGCACCAGGCGCAGAGCGGCCAGTTGGCCCGTGTAGCGGGCGAGGGGGAGGGTGCCGGCGAACAGTGCGGTGGCGAAGCCGGTGCGCTCCAGGGCGTCGTGCCACTCCCGGGTGCCGGCGCGCAGCCGGGCCGATGCCGTCGTTGTCATGCGGCGCTCCGGTGCCCGAGGGTGTCGTGGAGGCGGTCGATGAGGTGGCCCTTGCGTTCGACGGTGAGGTCGAAGTATGCGGCGCTGTGCGGGGAGCGGCAGACGCGGCGGACGGCGTCCTTGGCGGCCTGTTTGCGCTCGACGGCCTCGGCGGACAGGGCGAGGAGCGTGCGGTCGAGTTCGGGATGGCCGAGGACGTACGAGCGCAGCGGCTCGCCGGACAGTGCCGCGCGGCCGGTCGGGGGCGCGGAGTCGAGGAGTTCCAGGAAGACGCGGTTGCTCAGACCGTCGTAGTCCTCGTGGGTGCGGGGGCCGGCGAACTCGGGCACGAAGTCGGTCAGGTCGTTGAACAGCTGGCTGGCCAGCCCGAGTTGGCGCATGGCCTCGTTCAGGGTGTCGCGCTCGTCCGCGACGACGCGCAGGGCGGCCAGTGCCGCGTCGAGCGGCATCCGGAAGAGCGTTCCGGTCTTCAGCGCGGCCATCGACTCCCAGAACGCGACCCGCTCCTCGTGCGGCGCGTCGGCCAGTTCGGCGCGGGTGCGGGGGGAGCGGGTGGCGATGTCGAGGGCCTGCCCCTCGAAGCCCTGGGCCACCGATGCGAGCAGGCTGTCGACGACGGCGGGGTCGGCCGCGTGCGCCAGGGCGGCCGCGATCAGCCACGAGCCGGTGTTGACGGCGAGCGGCACACCGTGGGTGCTGTGCAGCGCGGGTTCGCCGTAGCGGACGGCGCTGCCGTCCTGGACGTCGTCGAGCGCGACCGCGGCCTTCAGCAGGACGCGGACGGATACGGCGGACCGGCGGACCGCGGCGAGTCCCTCGCCCTCCGCCTCCGGTGCGCCGAACCCCCGGTAGTTGCGGTAGGCCCAGTAGACCATCGACGGCCGCAGCGGTCGTCCTCCGCCGGGCGCGCCGGGAGCGGGCCGCAGGGCCTCCTGGCCGGCCTTGGATCCGACGGCGTCGGCCACCGGTCCGTACAGGGCGCGCCCGAGGGCTGCGCCGCGGACGGAGTCCGCCGCGCCGGACGGCACCGGGGCCAGGGTGGCGAGGAACCGGTCCAGGTCCGCCTCCAGAAGTGCGGCGTCCTCCCGGACCACCGCCTCCACCTGCACGTCGCTCGACGTCGTTGTCACGCACACCTCCGTCTCGATCGGCACCTCACAGCAGCCGACGCGCGACTCAACGTAGCGAGACATGATCCAAACGGCCATGGCGGAGAAGCGAAGTAGCGAGGCGGACGACGGAAGTTGACCGGATTCGCTCGCCCCGCGCGGGACGCGTGAGCCGCCCCCTCCTGGACATCAAGGAAGGTTAGGCTAACCTACCTTCGAACCTGTCCGGCGGGCGCTCCGCCCCGTTCGAAAGCAGTCATACCCATGTCGCATGCCCGTGCCACCCACCTCACTCGCCGCGGCCTCCTCGCCGCCGGCGGCGCCGTCGGACTCGGCGCCGCGCTCGCCGCCTGCGGGGACGGCAAGGGCAAAGACAGTGGCTCCGGCAAGGGCACGACGGCCGCCGAGTCCGGGCCCTGGTCCTTCAAGGACGACCGCGGCACGACCGTGAAGCTCGACAGGGTCCCCACGAACATCGTCGCCTTCACCGGTGTCGGCGCCGCGCTCCACGACTACGGCGTCCAGGTCAGGGGCGTCTTCGGACCGACGACCAAGGACGGCAAGGCCGACGTCCAGGCCGGCGACATGGACGTCAGCAAGGTGACCGTCCTCGGCAACGCCTGGGGCCAGTTCAGCATCGAGAAGTTCGCCTCGCTCGCGCCGGACCTGCTGATCACGACGATGTTCGACGACGCCGGCACCCTCTGGTACGTCCCCGAGGAGTCGAAGAAGAAGATCGCCCAGCTGGCCCCCAGCATCGGCATCTCCGTATACGACCGCCAGCTCACCCAACCGCTGCAGCGCATGTGGGACTTGGCCGAATCGCTGGGGGCGGACATGAAGGCCGCGAAGGTGGCCGACGCCAGGAAGCGGTTCGAGGCCGCGGCCGCCCGGCTGCGCGCCGCCGCCAAGGCCAAGCCGGACATCAAGGTGATGGCCGGCAGCGCCAGCGACCCGCTGTTCTACGTCTCCGGCACCAACCTCTCGATCGACCTGGAGTACTTCAAGGCCCTGGGCGTGAACTTCGTCGAGCCGCCGGAGAGCGCCAAGAAGCAGGGCGGTGGCTGGTACGAGTCGCTGAGCTGGGAGAACGTCGACAAGTACAAGGCCGACATCATCATGATGGACGACCGGTCGTCGGCGATCCAGCCGGCCGGCATCACCAAGCCGACGTGGAAGAAGCTGCCCGCGGTGAAGGCGGGGCAGGTCATCGCCCGGTCGCCCGAGCCGATCCTTTCGTACGACAAGTGCGTGCCGCTTGTGAACAGCCTGGCCGAGGCCCTGGAGAAGGCCAAGAAGGTCAGCTGAGGAGCCCCTGATGACGACGGCCGTGGCCACCCCCTTCCGCTTCTTCTCCCTGCAGGTCGTACGGACGAGGCGGCTGGGGCCGTCTCTCGTCCGCGTCACCTTCGGCGGAGCCGGTCTGCACGCGTTCCACTCCGACGGGCGCGACCAGTCCCTCTCCCTGTTCCTGCCGCATCCGGGTCAGCCGGAGCCCGTCGTGCCCCTGGACCTGGGGGACGGCTGGTGGCAGGCCTGGCGTGAACTGCCCGATGACGTACGGGCGGTGATGCGTTCGTACACGCTGCGGTCCCTGCGCCGGGACGCCGAGGGCAGCACGGTCGAGATCGACATCGACTTCGCGCTGCACGGCATCGGACCCGGCGCCCCCACCCCCGCCGGCCCCGCCTCCCGCTGGGCCTCCCGTGCCACCCCCGGCGACCGGGTGCTGCTGCTCGGTCCGGCGATCGCCGACAACCGCGCCATCCGCTTCCGCCCGCCCGAGGACACCGACCTCGTCGTCCTGTGCGGCGACGAGACCGCCGTACCGGCCGCGACCGCCATCCTGGAGTCCCTGCCCGCCGGCACCTGCGCCCGGGCCTGGCTGGAGGTGCCGCACGCCGGTGACATCCAGGACGTGCGCACACAGGCGGACGCGGAGATCACGTGGCTCGTACGGCACGACGGGTCCCCCATGGCCGTCGACGCCGTACGAGCCGCCCGACTTCCCCGTGCCGGGCGGCCGTACGTGTGGATCGCCGGTGAGTCGGGGCAGGTGAAGGCGCTGCGGCGGCACTTCGTCGGCGAGCGCGGGATCGACCGGCGGCGGGTGACCTTCGTCGGGTACTGGCGGCAGGGGATGGCCGAGGACCAGCTGCGGGCGGCCGGGTAACTCCCTTGCGGGTGACACCGGTCACGGGTGACGCACACCTTGATCCAATAAACTTAGGTTAGGCTAACCTAAGTTAAAAGCGGTTCCGTTCACACCCGCACGGACTGTCCCCTCGGAGGACCCCCACATGCGCTCGCACCTGCTCAATGGCCTCACCGCGGAGCACTACCGCAGCTCCGTGACCGAAGGAGTCGAGCGGGTGGCGGCCAAACTCGCCACCACCGACCGTCCGTTCACCGGCGTCACCGCCGACGCCCTCTCCCCCCGGATCGACGCCATCGACCTGGACCGCCCGCTCGGCGACACCGCCGCGGTCCTGGACGAGCTGGAGGACGTCTACCTCCGCGACGCGGTCTACTTCCACCACCCCCGCTACCTCGCCCACCTCAACTGCCCCGTCGTCATCCCCGCGGTGCTCGGCGAGGCCGTGCTCTCGGCGGTCAACTCCTCCCTCGACACCTGGGACCAGTCGGCCGGCGGCACCCTCATCGAGCGCAGGCTCATCGACTGGACGGCCCACCGGATCGGCCTCGGGCCCGCCGCCGACGGCGTGTTCACCTCGGGCGGCACCCAGTCCAACCTCCAGGCGCTGCTGCTGGCACGGGAGGAGGCGAAGACCGACAGCCCGGCCCGACTGCGGATCTTCGCCTCCGAGGTCAGCCACTTCAGCGTGAAGAAGTCCGCCAAACTCCTCGGGCTCGGCCAGGAGGCGGTCGTCCCCGTCCCCGTGGACCACGACAAGCGGCTGCAGACCGTCACCCTCGCCCATGAGCTGGAGCGCTGCCGGCGCGACGGGCTGGTGCCGATGGCGGTCGTCGCCACCGCCGGCACCACCGACTTCGGCTCCATCGACCCCCTCCCGGAGATCGCCGGGCTGTGCGCCCAGTACGGCGTGTGGATGCACGTCGACGCCGCCTACGGCTGCGGGCTGCTCGCCTCGCCCACCCGCCGCCACCTCCTCACCGGCATCGAACGCGCCGACTCCGTCACCGTCGACTACCACAAGTCCTTCTTCCAGCCGGTGAGTTCGTCCGCCGTCCTGGTGCGGGACGCGGCCACCCTGCGCCACGCCACCTACCACGCGGAGTACCTCAACCCGCGCCGCATGGTGCAGGAACGCATCCCCAACCAGGTCGACAAGTCCCTGCAGACCACCCGCCGCTTCGACGCCCTCAAACTGTGGATGACCCTGCGGGTGATGGGCGCCGACGGCATCGGGCAGCTCTTCGACGAGGTCTGCGACCTGGCGGCCGAGGGCTGGAAACTGCTCGCCGCCGACCCCCGCTTCGACGTCGTCGTGGAACCCACCCTGTCCACCCTGGTCTTCCGCTACATCCCGGCGGCCGTCACCGACCCGGCCGAGATCGACCGCGCCAACCTCTACGCCCGCAAGGCCCTGTTCGCCTCCGGGGACGCCGTGGTCGCGGGCACCGAGGCCGGCGGCCGCCACTACCTGAAGTTCACCCTGCTCAACCCCGAGACGACGCCGGCCGACATCGCCGCCGTCCTCGACCTGACCGCCGGCCATGCCGAGCAGTACCTGGGAGAGTCCCTTGACCGCGCGTCCTGAAGCCCTGGAAAAGACTTATGACTTCGTGGGGATCGGGCTCGGCCCCTTCAACCTCGGCCTCGCCTGCCTCACCGAACCCATCGCGGGCCTGAACGGGGTCTTCCTGGACTCCAAGCCGGACTTCGAGTGGCACGCCGGGATGTTCCTGGACGGCGCCCACCTCCAGACCCCGTTCATGTCGGACCTGGTCACCCTCGCCGACCCGACCTCGCCGTACTCCTTCCTCAACTACCTGAAGGAGAAGGGGAGGCTGTACTCGTTCTACATCCGCGAGAACTTCTATCCGCTGCGCGTCGAATACGACGACTACTGCCGCTGGGCGGCGGGCAAACTCAGCAGCGTCCGCTTCGGCACGACGGTCACCGGGGTGACGTACGAGGACGGGCTGTACGGCGTGCACACGCAGGCCGGTGAAACGTTCCGCGCCCGGCACCTGGTCCTCGGCACGGGGACGACCCCCCACATCCCGCAGCCCTGTCAGGGTCTGGCCGGTGACGGTGTGCTGCACACCTCCCAGTACATGCACCGCAAGACGGAGCTGCAGGCGAAGAAGTCCATCACCATCGTCGGCAGCGGCCAGAGCGCGGCCGAGATCTACCACGAGCTGCTCGCCGAGATCGACGTCCACGGCTACCAGCTCAACTGGGTCACCCGCTCCCCGCGCTTCTTCCCCCTCGAATACACCAAACTCACCCTGGAGATGACCTCCCCGGACTACATCGACTACTTCCGCGCGCTGCCCGAGGAGACCCGCTACCGGCTGGAGAAGCAGCAGAAGGGCCTGTTCAAGGGCATCAACTCGGATCTGATCGACTCGATCTTCGACCTGCTCTACCAGAAGAACCTCACCGGCCCCCTGCCGACGCGGCTGCTCACCAACTCCACCCTGCGCAGCGCCACTTACTCGGACGGCGCGTACACCCTGGGCTTCCGCCAGGACGAGCAGGACAAGGACTTCGAGATCCGCACCGAGGGCCTGCTGCTGGCCACCGGCTACCACTACCAGCCCCCGGCCTTCCTCGCCCCGGTCCGTGACCGCCTCCGCTTCGACGGACACGGCCGCTTCGACGTGGCCCGCAACTACGCCATCGACGTCACCGGCCGAGGCGTCTTCCTGCAGAACGCCGGCGTCCACACCCACAGCATCACCAGCCCCGACCTGGGCATGGGGGCGTACCGCAACGCGTACATCATCCGCGAGCTGCTCGGCAGCGAGTACTACCCGGTCGAGAAGACCATCGCGTTCCAGGAGTTCGCAGTATGACTTTCACTTTCCGTACCGTAGATCCGCTGCAGGACGCCGAGCTGCTGCACTCCTGGGTCACCCACCCCAAGGCGGCCTTCTGGATGATGCAGGACGCGAGGCTGGAGGACGTCGAGCGCGCGTACATGGAGATCGCGGCTGACGAACACCATCACGCGCTGCTCGGGCTGCAGGACGGGGTGCCGGTGTTCCTGGTGGAGAAGTACGACCCCGCACACCGCGAACTGGTCGGCCTGTACGAGCCCCGGCCGGGCGACGTCGGCATGCACTTCCTGGTCCCACCGACCGACACGCCCGTGCACGGGTTCACGCGGACCGTCATCACCGCCGTGATGGCGCACCTCTTCGAGGACGCCGCCGTGGAACGCGTGGTGGTCGAACCGGACGTGGCCAACAAGGCCGTGCACGCCCTGAACGAGGCCGTCGGGTTCGTGCCCGAGCGGGAGATCCAGAAGCCGGAGAAGAAGGCGTTGCTGAGCTTCTGCACCCGCGAGCAGTTCGTCGCCGCGACGGGGGTGGCCCTGTGAGTCTCGCCGACGCGGTGGCCCACCTCTCCCCCGAGCGCTGGGCGACCGCCAACCGTCTGCTCATCCGCAAGGCGCTCGCGGAGTTCGCGCACGAGCGGCTGATCACGCCGGAGGCCCTCGACGACGAACGGTACGCGGTCCACAGCGACGACGGGGGAACCACGTACCGTTTCTCCGCCGTCCGCCGCGCCCTCGACCACTGGCAGATCGACGCCGACTCCATCACCCGCCACCGGGCAGCCACCGAACTTCCCTTGACAGCCCTCGACTTCTTCATAGAACTGAAGAACTCCCTGGGCCTGAGCGACGAGATCCTGCCCGTCTACCTGGAGGAGATCTCCTCGACCCTCTCCGGCACCTGCTACAAGCTCACCAAACCGAAGGTGACCTCCGCCGAGCTCGCCCGCCAGGGCTTCCAGGCCATCGAGACCGGGATGACCGAGGGTCACCCCTGCTTCGTCGCGAACAACGGACGGCTCGGGTTCGGCATCCACGAGTACCTGTCGTACGCCCCGGAGACGGCGAGCCCGGTCCGGCTGGTGTGGCTGGCCGCGCACCGCTCGCGGGCCGCGTTCACGGCGGGTGCCGGGATCGAGTACGAGTCCTTCCTGCGGGAGGAGCTGGGCGAGGAGACGCTGAACCGTTTCCGTACGCTCCTCACCGACCAGGACCTGGACCCCGCCGACTACCTCCTCATCCCCGTTCACCCCTGGCAGTGGTGGAACAAGCTCTCCGTCACCTTCGCCGCCGAGGTGGCCCGCCGGCACCTGGTCTGCCTCGGCGAGGGCGACGACGAGTACCTGGCCCAGCAGTCGATACGCACCTTCTTCAACACCAGCGATCCGCGCAAGCACTATGTGAAGACGGCCCTGTCGGTCCTCAACATGGGCTTCATGCGCGGCCTGTCCGCCGCCTACATGGAGGCCACCCCCGCCATCAACGACTGGCTGGCCCAGCTGATCGAGAACGACCCCGTGCTGAAGTCGACGGGCCTGACGATCATCCGCGAGCGCGCGGCCGTCGGTTACCGCCACCTGGAGTACGAGCAGGCCACCGACCGCTACTCGCCGTACCGCAAGATGCTGGCCGCGCTGTGGCGGGAGAGCCCCGTGCCCTCCCTCGGAGAGGGCGAGTCCCTCGCCACCATGGCCTCCCTCCTCCACGTGGACCACACCGGCGCCTCCTTCGCGGGCGCGCTGATCGACCGGTCGGGCCTCACACCGACGCAGTGGCTACGGCGCTACCTCCGTGCCTACTACACCCCGCTCCTGCACAGCTTCTACGCCTACGACCTCGTCTTCATGCCGCACGGCGAGAACGTGATCCTGGTGCTGAAGGACGGGGTGGTGCAGCGGGCGGTCTACAAGGACATCGCCGAGGAGATCGCGGTGATGGACCCGGACGCGGTCCTGCCGCCGGAGGTCGCACGCATCCGCGTCGAGGTCCCGGAGGAGCAGAAGCTCCTCTCCATCTTCACGGACGTCTTCGACTGCTTCTTCCGCTTTTTCGCCGCGCGTCTCGCCGCCGAGGGGATCCTGGAGGAGGACACCTTCTGGCGCACGGTCGCGGAGGTCACCCGCGAGTACCAGGACGCCAACCCCGAACTGTCCGACAGATTCCGCCAGTACGACATGTTCGCCCCGGAGTTCGCCCTGTCCTGCCTGAACCGGCTCCAACTGCGCGACAACAGGCAGATGGTGGACCTGGCCGATCCCTCGGGCGCGCTTCAACTCGTCGGCACGCTGAAGAACCCGATCGCCGGGCTCTGAGGCCGGCCCCTGGAACCCCCGGTGGCCAGCCACCACGCGTGGTGGTGGCTTCAGTCGCTCAGGAGCGCGGCCGTGGGCACCCCGGAGTACGGTCCCCCGGGGTGCCCGTCGTGTCCGTGATCGGCTACTGGGACGGCCAGGGGACCTGCGGCGAGCGGTAGTAGGTGATGCCCAGGGCGTCCCAGCGCGGGGCCTGGGCGGCCAGGCGGAGCTTGTAGGTGGTCCAGTCGTGGGTGGCCGCCGGGGACCAGCCCAGTTCGGCCGCGCCCGGGAGGCGGGGGAACGCCATGTAGTCGAGGTCGGCGTTCGTCTTCAGGGTCTCCGTCCACAGGGGGGTCTCCACGCCCCTGATGGACGATGCCGGGGCGCCCGGGAGGTAGTTGCCGGGGTTCCAGTCGTACGACCGCTGCACCTCGACGTAACCGGCCCACTTCGTGCCCAGCCTGGTGCCGCTGGTGTACTTCATGTCGAGGTAGACGCGGTCCGCCGGGGACAGGATCAGCCCGGTGCCGTTCTGGGCGGCCTGGGCGACCTGGGCCTTCTCGGCGGCGCTGGTGCTGTCCAGGCCCCAGTACTGGGCGAGGGCGCCCTTGGCGGGGTGGGCGCCGGTGAGCTGGTGCCAGCCGATGACGGTCTTGCCGTACTTGGCGACGATCGGCTGTACGCGGTCCATGAACTTCACGTAGTCGTCGTGGCTGGTGGAGTGCGCCTCGTCGCCGCCGATGTGGAGGTAGCGGCCCGGGGTGAGCGCGGCCAGCTCCCTGATCACGTCGTCCGCGAAGGTGTACGTGACCTCCTTCGGCACGCACAGGGAGCTGAAGCCGACCTGGGTGCCGGTGTACAGCGGGGGTGCCACGCCGCCGCAGTTGAGGTCGGCGTAGGAGGCGAGGGCCGCGTTGGTGTGGCCGGGCATGTCGATCTCGGGGACCACCTCCAGATAGCGGGAGGCGGCATACGCCACGATCTCCCGGTACTGGTCCTTGGTGTAGTAGCCGCCCTTGCCGCCGCCGACCTCGGTGGAGCCGCCGTAGGTGGCCAGGCGCGGCCAGGAGTCGACGGCGATGCGCCAGCCCTGGTCGTCGCTGAGGTGCAGATGCAGCTCGTTGATCTTGTAGAGGGCCAGCTGGTCGATGTAGCGCTTGACCTGGTCGACCGTGAAGAAGTGCCGGGAGACGTCCAGCATGGCGCCCCGGTAGGAGTAGCGGGGGTGGTCCTCCAGGGTGCCGCCCGCGATCTGCCAGGGGCCCGGCTGGACCGTCTTCCGCTCCACGGCCGCCGGGAGCAGCTGGCGCAGGGTCTGGACGCCGTGGAAGAGGCCGGCGGGCGCGCTCGCGGTGATGGTGACGCCGGCCGGGTCGCTGTGCAGCCGGTAGCCCTCGGCCCCGAAGTCGCCCTGGGCGAGGTGGAGCCGGATGCCGCCGGTGCCGTGGTCGGTGAGCGGCAGTGGATAGCCGGTGGAGGGGCGGAGGATGCCGGTGAGGTAGGTGCCGATGCGGCGGACCTCGGCGGAGTCGTCGACGTGGACGCCGGTCGCCCAGGTGATGCGGTACGGGGCCCCGCCGGGCTCGGCCGACGCGGGGGCCGGCACCACCTGGTCCAGCGGTTCCGGGGCGGCCGCGCGCGCCGTGGGGGCGGCGCCGAGGGTGAAGGCTCCGGCCGCCGCCAGAAGCAGCAGTGATCCGAGGATGCGAGGTGTCCGGGGAGTCGTGCTGTGGTCGCGTCTCACATGCGCTCCCTTCAGATGTGGTCGAGACCACTCTCCCGCAGATCCGATGAAACAATCCCTCCATGGCGGAAATCATCCAGAAGGACGGCACCTGGGCCTTCGACGGCGATGCCCTGCGGCTCACCCCGGGGCGGGACAAGAACGTGAGCCTGCTCCGTCGCGAGCTGGGGGAACTCGTCGTACCGCTGGGGGCGTTGGCCGGTGTCTCCTTCGAGCAGGGGCGGCGGTCGGGCCGGCTGAGGCTGCGGCTGCGCGACGGCGCCGATCCACTGACGCAGGCCACCGGCGGCCGGCTGGCCGAGCCGAACGACCCGTACCAGCTGACGGTGGAGTCGGACCGGTACGGCGTCGCCGAGTACTTCGCGGACGAGGTGCGCAACGCCCTGCTGCTGGACGGGGTTTCACCGGATCCGGTCGACGGGTACCTGCTGCCGGGGCCGCCGCTGCCGGTGTCCGCCTCCGCCGGGGACGGCACCGCGGGCTTCGACGGGGAGCGGGTGCGGCTGGAGTGGAACTGGAAGACGGAGGACGCCAAGTCCTCCGGCGGCCCCCGTACGATCCCCCTCGCGGACGTCGTCGGCGTGGAGTGGCAGCCGGCGGCCGGGCTGGAGAACGGGCATCTGCGGTTCCTGGTGCGCGGCGCCCCGGTGACGGCCCCGCCCAAGTACGACCCGAACGCGGTCGAGCTGTGGGGGTTCAAGAAGGATCCGCTGATGGCGCTGGTCGCCGCCGCCGTACAGGCGCGGCTGCCGCATCCCGCGGCTCCCGCGGTTCCCGCGGCCCGCGCCGGGGAGGACGGCGTACGCCCGCAGCCCGTGCCGCTCGCCAAGGAGCCAGCCGCCGAGAGCGAGCACGACGCCCTGCTGCGGCGCCTGCGCGAGCTGGGCGAACTGCGCCGCGACGGGGTGCTGACCGACGAGGAGTTCGCCCTGGCCAAGCAGGCGGTCCTCAAGCGCATGTAGAGCGCGGGTGAGGACCGCCCGGGGCCCGGAGACGCTGACGAATCCTTACTTCGCGGTGCGGGACACCGTGAAGTGGTCGATGCGGTCACCGGTCTCGGCGATGCCCGACACCGTCAGCGTGGTCTGGCGGCCCTTCGGCGCGGGGGTGACGTCCACGCGCAGGAAGGAGTAGTTCAGGTAGCGGACCCGGGACCAGGCGACGGTCTCGTTGACCTTGCCGTCCTTGGTGTTGATGAAGGAGGCGACGGAGTCGACCTCGTTCTCGTGGCCCTCGTAGGAGTCCGGGGCGCTGAACGCGTACAGGCTGCGGCCCGCCGCGCCCGCGGTGACGTAGACCACGCCCTCGGTCTCGGGGTAGGCGGTGCCGCCGATCGGGAGCTTCTTGGTGACCTTGTTGTCCTTGATCACGTCGGTGCGCTCGTACTGGTGGTTGTGGCCGTTGATGACCAGGTCCACCTGGTACTTCTCGAACAGCGGCACCCACTCCTGGCGCACGCCCCCCTCCGAGGCGTGCGCCGTGGACGTGCAGTACGCGCAGTGGTGGAAGAAGACGACGATGAAGTCGATGTCGTCACACGACCGGTACTTCTTCAGCTGGGCCTCGAACCACGACGTCTGGGTTCCACCCGAAATGCCCAGGTTCGCCGGGATCTCGAAGGAGACGTCGTTGGGGTCCAGCGAGACGACCGCGGTGTTGCCGTGGACGAAGGAGTAGACGCCGGGCAGGTTCTTCGCGTCCGGGCCGTTGTCCGGGAGGGTCCAGCGGGCCTCCTCGCCGCCGTAGCCGTTGGGCGAGTACCAGGCCTCCATGTCGTGGTTGCCGTAACTGACCATCCACGGGACCTGCTTGGCGACCGACTCGGTCTGGTACAGGAACTGGTCCCAGGTGCGCGAGTCGAAGCCCGTGTCGGTGGCCTTGCCCTGGCCGGCCGGGTCGCCGTACGCGATGTCACCGGCGTGCAGGTGGAAGGCCGGGTTCTGGCCGAGGATCAGGGCGTTGTTGGCGAGGCCGTGGTAGCCGACGCCCTCGTCCCCGAAGGCGGTGAAGGTGAACGGCGCCTTGTGGGCGGGGGCGGTGGTGAAGGTGCCCAGGGTGCCCAGCAGGTGCCGCTCGGCCGGGTCGAAGCCCTCGTGGCCGACGCCGTAGTAGTAGGTCCGGCCCGGGCGCAGGTGACTGAGCCGGGCGTGCAGGTAGTACTGCGTGTGGTCGCCGCTCGCGCCGACGCCGGCCGGGGTGTAGAGGGTGCGGACCTCGGCCTCGATCTTGCGGGAGAGGTCCCAGGGGTGGGCGCCGATGCGGATGAACGGGTTCTTCACGGCGACCGGGACCTGCCAGGAGACGGTCATCTCGGTGCGCGGGTCGTTGCCGTAGGCGAGGTGGCGGCCGAAGGGGGCCACCAGGGCGCCGTCGACCGTCTCGGTGGCGGGGGCGGTGGCCTGCGTCGGCACGGCCGCCTGGGCGGTGGCGCCCGGCACGAACGCGCCACCCGCGACGGCGCCGAGCGTGACGGCGCCGCCTCTGATCATGGTGCGCCGGGAGAATCTGGCGCGCAGGTACTCGTGCTGCTCGGCCATGCTCATGCGCGCGGCCAGCTTCTCCGGTACTCCCATACGAGGAATGTCCATGGAGCCTGAAAATGGTCCACATCTCCAACGAGACGCAGGACACAGGATGGACAGCCGGCGAACAGAGATCCACCAGACCGACAACAGGCATCTGCCCGATATCGGGCACGATTCTTGCGAAACCGGCGCCGGTGGCTCAGGATCTACCGGGTGCACGACGAACTGCTTGATCATCTGACGCGGTCCACGCCCCTGAGCCGGGGCGAGGCGCTGCGGGTGGTCCAGGACGTGCTCGCCTACTTCGACGAGTCGACGGAGGACTACGTCCGGCGCCGCCACCGCGAACTCCAGGCCCAGGGCCTGGTGAACGCGGAGATCTTCGAACGGATCGGGGCGGACCTCAAATATCGAGCGGTGGCACCGCCCGAGCTGACGCTCAGGCAGCTGCGCCGCATCGTCTACGGCTAGGAATACCTGTATATGTGCGGAATTGTCGGATACATCGGGAAGCGTGACGTCGCCCCTCTCCTCCTGGAGGGCCTGCAGCGGCTGGAGTACCGCGGCTACGACTCCGCGGGCATCGTCGTCACCTCTCCGAAGGCGCCCGGCCTGAAGATGGTCAAGGCCAAGGGCCGGGTGCGCGACCTGGAGGCCAAGGTCCCGGCGCGCTTCAAGGGCACCACCGGTATCGCCCACACCCGCTGGGCCACCCACGGCGCCCCCTCCGACACCAACGCCCACCCGCACATGTCGGCCGACAACAAGGTCGCCGTCGTGCACAACGGCATCATCGACAACGCCGCCGACCTGCGCCGCAAGCTGGAGGCGGACGGTGTCGAGTTCCTCTCCGAGACCGACACCGAGGTCCTCACCCACCTCATCGCCCGCGCCACCGCCGAGAAGCTGGAGGACAAGGTCCGCCAGGCGGTCCGGGTGATCGAGGGCACGTACGGCATCGCGGTCCTGCACGCCGACTTCCCCGACCGGATCGTGGTGGCCCGCAACGGCTCCCCGGTCGTCCTCGGCATCGGCGAGAAGGAGATGTTCGTCGCGTCCGACATCGCCGCCCTGGTCATGCACACCCGCCAGATAGTGACCCTGGACGACGGCGAGATGGCCACCCTCAAGGCCGACGACTTCCGCACCTACACCACCGAGGGCACGCGCACCACCGCCGAGCCCACCACGGTGGAGTGGGAGGCCGAGTCGTACGACATGGGCGGCCACGACACCTACATGCACAAGGAGATCTTCGAGCAGGCCGACGCCGTGGACCGCGTGCTGCGCGGCCGCATCGACGACCGCTTCTCCACCGTGCACCTCGGCGGCCTCAACCTGGACGCCCGCGAGGCCCGGCAGATCCGCCGCGTGAAGATCCTCGGCTGCGGCACCTCGTACCACGCGGGCATGATCGGCGCCCAGATGATCGAGGAACTGGCCCGCATCCCCGCCGACGCCGAGCCCGCCTCCGAGTTCCGCTACCGCAACGCGGTCGTCGACCCCGACACCCTGTACGTGGCGGTCTCCCAGTCCGGTGAGACGTACGACGTCCTCGCCGCCGTTCAGGAGCTGAAGCGCAAGGGCGCCCGGGTCTTCGGCGTCGTCAACGTGGTCGGCTCGGCGATCGCCCGCGAGGCGGACGCCGGCATCTACGTGCACGCCGGCCCCGAGGTCTGCGTGGTGTCGACCAAGTGCTTCACCAACATGACGGTCGCCTTCGCGCTGCTCGCCCTGCACCTGGGCCGCACCCGTGACCTCTCGGTCCGGGACGGCAAGCGGATCATCGAGGGCCTCAGGAAGCTGCCCGAGCAGATCACCGAGATCCTCAAGCAGGAGGAGCGGATCAAGGAGCTGGCCGAGCTGTACGCCGACGCCCGCTCGATGCTCTTCATCGGCCGCGTGCGGGGCTACCCGGTGGCCCGCGAGGCCTCCCTGAAGCTCAAGGAGGTCTCCTACATCCACGCCGAGGCCTACCCCGCCTCCGAGCTGAAGCACGGCCCGCTGGCCCTGATCGAGCCGGCCCTGCCCACGGTCGCGATCGTCCCCGACGACGACCTGCTGGAGAAGAACCGCGCGGCCCTGGAGGAGATCAAGGCCCGCAGCGGCAAGATCCTCGCGGTGGCCCACCAGCACCAGGAGAAGGCCGACCAGACGATCGTCGTCCCGAAGAACGAGGACGAGCTCGACCCGATCCTGATGGGCATCCCGCTCCAGCTCCTGGCGTACCACACGGCGAAGGCCCTGGGCCGGGACATCGACAAGCCCCGCAACCTCGCGAAGTCGGTGACGGTGGAGTAATTCCGCCACGGCAGAACGGGACCCCCACGTGGCCACCTTCACGTGGGGGTCCGTTCAGTGCTGCTGGAATCAGCCGGCGGCCGTCACCCCCCGGCCGGCAGCACGTCCGGGAAGCACCGTCGGCCAGTGGGCCAGCGCGGCCGTGGCCGCGTACCAGGCCACCGCACCCGACACGGCCGCCAGCCAGCCCCCGACCTTGGTCAGAGAAGAGCTGTCGGCGAAGGCCGCCACCGCCAGCACCAGCATCGCCAGGAACAGCAGCCCGTGCATGACCTGGCCCAGGCCGTCCCCGCCCGCGAGGGTCAGGGTGAGCGCCACCAGGGCGAAGAGGAGCAGGAAGAGTCCGGCCGCGTCGGCCGAGCCCTGACCTGCGACGGCCCAGGTGAACCATAGTGCGCCGAGGGCCACGAAGCCCGTACCGGAGGCGGCGTCCCCGCCGCGGAAGGCCAGCAGGCCGACCAGGAACAGAGCAACTCCACCCACATAGTGGGCCACTGACACGGCGTCGGAGGCTGCCACACCGTGGATCACGCCTGTCGTACCGAGACCGAACGCCAACAGGGTGATTCCCAGGGCGAGTCGGCCGACCACCGTAGTACTTCCGTTGTCCACGGCGGGCTCCCTTCATGCTGTGCTGTTGCGCGGTGACCGATATATGCCCTTCACAAGGGCACAAACCACCTCTACGCGCGAGTAGTTTCGCGCTGCACAAAGGGAGTTGGGACGCTCAGGGAATGACGATCACCGGCCGCTGCGCCCGCTTGGCGAGCCGCCCCGCGACCGAGCCGAAGATGCGGCCGACGATGCCGTGCGTGGAGCCGACGACGATCGCGTCGGCCTCGTACTCCCGCCCCACCTCTTCGAGTTCGTGGCAGATGTCCCCGCCCCGCTCGACCAGGATCCACGGCACCTCGGCGAGATAGTCCGCGCACGCCAGCTCCAGGCCGAGGACCTCGGTGCGGTGGTCCGGCACGTCCACGAAGACGGGCGGCTCGCAGCCGGCCCACACGGTGGTCGGCAGCCGGTTGGCGACATGGACGATGATCAGGCCCGAGTGGGAGCGGTGGGCCATGCCGATGGCGTAGGCGAGGGCGCGCTCACTGGAGGTGGAGCCGTCGAAGCCGACGACGACTCCGTGCCGGAAGGCAGGGTCGCATGAGGGACGTGGCTCTTCCGCCGCCAGGGGATCGGCCGCCGTGGGATCGGCGACCGGCCGCTTGCGGTCCGCGGGTTCGAAGAATTCGTGACCGGCCATGGCTGTCTCGGCGTTGTGATCCTTTTATGGGTGGGACGACAGTGTGCGGCGGAGCTGTGTCCGGGAAACATCTTCCCAACCCCATACCCCCAAGGGTACGGCGGCACGCCTCCCGAGCCCAGATCCCGCGCACGCTCCGTAAGCGGTCCCCCGACATCCGTAGGGGTTCACCGGAGCATGCACGAGCGGCGCCCGTAACGCAATGGTTGCTGCCCCGTACAGGCGGTTTGCACAGGATCAACAGTTGTACGGGCGGTGACCGACCGGTCGAACAGACGTTGAACCGGACGAGCCACCGCCACAGGGAGTACGAGTCATGCCCGGTCACCGATCCACCTCCGAGCCGCCACCCGCGCCGGACACCGTGAGCGATGTGATCCGCTGGGCCGTCTTCAGCTGCGTCCTCGTCCCCGTGGTCCTGGTCTGGTACGGAACCTCGCTGGCCGGCGCGGCGGGCGCCGCCCTGGGCCTGGCCGCCGTCACGGCCGCGTGCCGCTTCCTGCTGCGCCGGTCGGAGCGGTGTGCGGCGGGTTGCGCCGAGCAAAGAGGCGGACGTCACACCCGCCGACGGACACCGGTCGACTGACCTGTTTTCGTACCCCCGAACGCTTCTTTTCAGCCAACTTCTGAATGGTGCCGAAAAGGGTCCCCAACCACCCTCCAACCCCCGTTCGACCTGCACGGAAAGGGTCCACGGGCGGCTGCGCACCCTACGCGGTTTGGCCACTGCGACAAGGCGCACTTCCCTGCACGCTCCGCGAGTGCAACGCTTCGTGATCGAATGCTTCACGCCAAGTTGTCATGTCGACAATCTCGGGCGTGTGGAACTGGTCACCGTGAGACCGCGGGAGCCAGTAGATTCGATCTTGACTGTCTTACGGCGGGGGACTCGTGCAGGACCGAGGGGAAACGTGCAGGAGCGACACAACCGAGGAGCCGCGACCACCGAGGGGGGCTTAGCAGTATGAGCCACGACTCCACTGCCGCGCCGGAAGCCGCAGCCCGGAAACTCTCCGGGCGACGTCGCAAGGAGATCGTCGCGGTGCTGCTGTTCAGCGGCGGCCCCATCTTCGAGAGTTCCATTCCGCTGTCGGTGTTCGGGATAGACCGCCAGGACGCCGGCGTGCCGCGCTACCGGCTGCTGGTGTGCGCCGGCGAGGAAGGCCCGCTGCGGACCACAGGGGGCCTGGAACTCAGCGCACCGCATGGACTGGAGGCGATATCCCGCGCCGGGACGGTCGTCGTACCGGCCTGGCGGTCGATCACCGCGCCGCCACCGGAGGAGGCGCTCGACGCGCTGCGCCGGGCGCACGAGGAGGGCGCCCGCATCGTCGGGCTGTGCACCGGCGCCTTCGTCCTCGCGGCGGCGGGCCTGCTGGACGGCCGCCCGGCGACGACCCACTGGATGTACGCGCCGACGCTGGCCAAGCGCTATCCGTCGGTGCACGTCGATCCACGAGAGCTCTTCGTGGACGACGGCGACGTCCTGACATCGGCGGGTACGGCGGCCGGAATCGATCTCTGTCTCCACATCGTGCGGACGGACCACGGCAACGAGGCGGCCGGCGCGCTGGCCCGCCGCCTGGTGGTCCCACCGCGCCGCAGCGGCGGTCAGGAGCGCTACCTCGATCGGTCTTTACCCGAGGAGATCGGCGCCGACCCGCTCGCCGAGGTCGTCGCCTGGGCGCTGGAACACCTCCACGAGCAGTTCGACGTGGAGACCCTGGCGGCACGCGCCTATATGAGCCGTCGCACGTTCGACCGCCGGTTCCGCTCGCTGACCGGCAGCGCACCGCTGCAGTGGCTGATCACCCAGCGGGTGCTGCAGGCGCAGCGCCTTCTGGAGACGTCGGACTACTCCGTGGACGAGGTGGCGGGCCGCTGCGGCTTCCGCTCCCCCGTCGCGCTGCGCGGGCACTTCCGCCGCCAGCTCGGCTCCTCCCCCGCCGCCTACCGGGCCGCCTACCGGGCCCGCAGGCCACAGGGCGAGAGGGCGGCCGACAGCGAGCCGTCCCTGTCCGCGTCCGGCCAGCCGGGCCCACCCACGGCCCTCGCGGGCCCCGGACCGGTGGGTCACGCACCCATGCTGCACCCGGACCGGGACAACGGGGTGCCCGTGCAGAGCCGCCGTACGGCGGCGGGCGCGGTGGGGCTGCTGCCGGGGCCGCGGGCCGGTAGCTGATCGGGAGGGGGGCGAGCACAGGCTCGCCCCCTTTTCGGCGCCCCGCCGGCCGGCTCCGGTGCCTTCCCCGCCGAACACGGGGGACCCCAAAAGCCGACGTCAGCTTTAGGGTGGTCGCATGAACGATCGCATGGTGTGGATCGACTGCGAGATGACCGGCCTCTCGCTGTCCGACGACGCGCTCATCGAGGTGGCCGCCCTCGTCACCGACTCCGAGCTGAACGTACTCGGCGAGGGGGTGGACATCGTCATCCGCCCGCCGGACCAGGCGCTGGAGACGATGCCGGAAGTGGTGCGTCAGATGCACACCGCGTCCGGGCTGCTCGCCGAGCTCCCGAACGGCACGACCCTCCAGGACGCCGAGGAGCAGGTCCTCGCGTATGTGAAGGAGTACGTGAAGGAGCCCGGCAAGGCCCCGCTGTGCGGCAACTCCGTCGGCACCGACCGCGGCTTCCTGCTGCGGGACATGCCGGCCGTGGAGGACTACCTGCACTACCGGATCGTCGACGTGTCCTCCATCAAGGAGCTGGCCCGCCGCTGGTACCCCCGGGCGTACTTCAACAGCCCGGAGAAGAACGGCAACCACCGGGCCCTCGCCGACATCCGCGAGTCGATCGCCGAGCTGCGCTACTACCGCGAGGCCATCTTCGTCCCGCAGCCCGGCCCGGACTCCGACACGGCGAAGGCGATCGCCGCCAAGCACGTGCTGCCCGCGCAGTAACGACACATCTGCGCCCTTTCGGGGTCCGCTCGGCGGCCCGCGCGAAAACCTGTGCGCGAGCACCCCTTCGGACCCTGTAGACTTCTTCTCGGCCGGTCGGGGAAACGACGAGTTCAACCGCCGGTCGTGGTGGGTGTAGCTCAGCTGGTAGAGCACCTGGTTGTGGTCCAGGATGTCGCGGGTTCGAGTCCCGTCACTCACCCTCATCGGTCAGCCGGTGACTCCGTCGAGAGACGAGTCACCGGCTGATCCGTTTTCCCGGGCCCCCGGCGCGGGTCGCCGTACCGGTGGACGCCGGCCGTCAGTGATCGGCGGCCCGCCGCTCCGGCAGCCGCCCGAGGTCCGACACCGGGCCGAGGTGGTCGAGCTTGTCGGGGTTGGACACGGAACGGATCGCCTGGATCCTCCCCTCGGCGATGTCGACCTCGATCACACTGGCCACGCGCCCTTCCGCGTCGTAGATCACGCCGCCCGGGCGGCCGTTGACCCGGACCGCCTCGAGGCAGGCGCCGAGTCTTCCGACCCGGCGCAGGCCGCCGACCAGGAGCTGGGCGACGCGCCGCGCGTCGGTCACCGACCTGGCGAGCGCCCGCGCCTTGCCGCCGCCGTCGCCCTGGAACACCACGTCGGGCGCCAGCATGCCGAGCAGCGCCTCCATGTCGCCGCCCTCGGCGGCCGCGAAGAACTTGCGAGCGAGTTCCTCGCTCTCCGCCCGCCGCCCCGGGGACGGGCTGTCGACGGCCTGTCCGCCGGGGGCGATGCGCTTTCTGGCGCGGGCGAAGATCTGCCGGCAGTTCGCCTCGGACTTGCCGGTGAGCCGCGCCACCTCCGGGTAGCCGTACCCGAAGACCTCGCGCAGCACGAACACCGCCCGCTCCACCGGGGAGAGGGCCTCCAGCAGCACGAGGAAGGCCATCGACAGCGAGTCGGACAGTTCGGCGTGCTCGGCCGGTCCGGGCCGGTCGGCGGACACGACGACCGGTTCGGGCAGCCAGTCGCCCACATAGGTCTCCCGCCGAACCCGCGCCGAGCCCAGGTAGTTGATGCCCAGCCGCGTCACCGCGGTGGTCAGATACGCCTTCAGGTTCACGACCGGGGTCCCGGCCCGGCGCGCCCGGGTCAGACCGAGGAAGGCGTCCTGCACGATGTCCTCGGCGTCGCCCACGGAACCGGTCATCCCGTAGGCGATGGAGAACAGCAGCGACCGGTATCCGTCCGCGTCCGTCTCCACCGCTGTTGCCGGCACGGATTCCCCCCTTCGAACATCCGCATGACGTCCAGCAGCGTATCCGCTCCTGTCACAGATTGCCGGGGTGCCCTGTCTCAGAGGGCCGACAGCGAACGACAGGACCAAGGGGAAACAAGGGGAACAGGTCATGGACCTCGCACTGTGGATCGTCACCGGACTGCTCGCCGTCGCCTATCTGCTCGGCGGCGGCGGCAAGGTGGTCATGGCGAAGGAGAAGATCGCCGCGTTCGGGCCCAGTTCGCAGTGGGTCCACGACTTCAGCGGCGGCGGCGTGAAGGCCATCGGAGCGCTGGAGGTGCTGGCCGCGGTCGGGCTGATCCTGCCCGCCGCGCTCGGCATCGCGCCGGTTCTGGTGCCGCTGGCCGCCCTCGGCCTGGTGATCCTGATGACCGGTGCGGCGATCACCCGGCTCCGGCGTCACGAGGTCCGGTTCATGGTGGTGGACGTGGTCTACATCGTCCTGGCCGCGTTCGTGGCGTGGGGCCGCTTCGGCCCCGAGTCCTTTCTCCACTGACGGGAGGAGGCCGCGGTCGTGATCACCGACCTGCCCTCGGCGGCCGACCTGGTCACCGCGCCGGCCGCCCAGGCGGAGGAGGCACTGAACCGGGCCTGCGGCCGCTGACCCGGTCTGCCGACGCCGTCCGCGTCCGCCCGGCCACCCTCTCCGGCCCGGCGCAGACCCGCGTTCCGGGCCCGGCGCGAGCGAACGTACGCGGACGCTCGCAGGCCGACGTACGTGGACGCCGGCGTCACGAGGACGCCCGCGCCACCAGTTCCGTCGGCAGTACCGCGTGCTGCCGCTCCAGCCCCCGGGACGCGGGCGGGCGGCGGTCGGCGATCTCCGTGAGGAGGAGGTCGATCATGGCGCGGCCCATCTCCTCGATGGGCTGGCGGACGCTGGTCAGCGGCGGGTCCATGTGGCGGGCGATGGCCGAGTCGTCGTAGCCGACGAGGGCCACGTCGTCCGGGATACGACGGCCCGCCTCGCGCAGCACCTGCCGGGCGCCGGCCGCCATCACGTCCGAGCCGGCGAAGACCGCGTCCAGGCCGGGACGGCGGTCGAGGAGCACGGACATGGCGCGGCGGCCGCCCTCTTCCGTGAAGTCCCCTGGTTCGACCAGGAGTTCGTCCACCTCCTGGCCCGCGTCGCGCAGGGCGTCGCGGTAGCCGTCGGCGCGGCGCTGGGCGCCGTAGACGTCGAGGCGGCCGGTGACATGGGCGATGCGGGTGCGGCCGCGGGAGAGCAGGTGCTCCACGGCCGAGCGGGCGCCGCCGTAGTTGTCGGAGTCCACCGAGGTGAGCGTCTCGCCGGCCGAGCGGGGACCGCTGATCACCGCCGGGATCTCCAGCTGGGCCAGCAGATCGGGCAGGGGGTCGTCGGCGTGGACCGAGACCAGCAGGACGCCGTCCACCCGGTGGGCGGCCAGGTACTGCGCGAGGCGTCGGCGCTCGCGGTCGCTGCCCGCGAAGATCAGCAGCAACTGCATCTCGGTGTCGGAGAGTTCGGAACCGACTCCGCGCAGCATGTCGGAGAAGTACGGTTCCGCGAAGAAACGGGTCTCCGGCTCGGGGACGACCAGCGCGATGGCGTCGGTGCGGTTGGCGGCGAGGGCCCGAGCGGCGGTGTTGGGGACGTAGCCGAGCTCGGCGACCGCCGCCTCGACCGCCGCGCGGGTGGCGTCGCTGACCCGGGGCGAGCCGTTGATCACCCGCGAGACCGTGCCCCGGCCGACCCCGGCCCGGGCGGCGACCTCCTCGAGCGTGGGCCGGCCCCCGCTCCGGCCCCGCGCTCCGTGGCTTGCCATGGGCTCCGCCTTTCTCGACCGGCTCCTGGTGCTGGCCTGGAATGTAACAGCACCGTTCGCCGCAGTGACCGTCCCGGGGGATGCGCCCCCGGCTCGCCCCGGTTAACGCTCAGATAACTGAACGCAGTTGCCGCTGTCCGCTCCCTTGACACCCCGCCCCGCACCGACGACCCTTCAACGCATCACTTATGGGAGCGCTCCCACAGTACCTGGCACCTACACATCCCGCACGTTCCCCGCCCGAGCCGCAGCGAGCACGAACGGGCCCTGTTCCATGCAGTTGGCCGGGGGGTCGGCACGTCAGGCAACAGGAGGACGCAATGCGCACGAGCATCCGCCGGTCCCAGCGGCTGATGGCCCTCGCGGCCGTTGCCGCGTTGACCACGGGGCTGCTGGCCGGCTGCGCCAAGGACTCGAACGACGGCTCGTCGGACGGCTCCGGCGGCGGCAACGGCAGTGGCAAAGGCAAGATCACGCTGACCATCGGCACCTTCGGCGTCTTCGGCTACAAGCAGTCCGGCCTCTATGACGAGTACATGAAGCTGCACCCGGACATCAACATCAAGGAGAACGTCACCACCCGCACCGACGTGTACTGGCCGAAGGTGCTCACCCGCCTCCAGGCCGGCTCCGGCACCGACGACATCCAGGCCATCGAGATCGGCAACATCACCGAGGCCGTGCAGACCCAGGCGAACAAGTTCGTCGACCTGGGCAAGGAGGTCGACAAGTCCCAGTGGCTGGACTGGAAGAACGCCCAGGCCACCACCAAGGACGGCAAGCTCATCGGGCTCGGGACCGACATCGGGCCGATGGCCGTCTGCTACCGGAAGGACCTTTTCCAGAAGGCGGGGCTGCCGACCGACCGGACCAAGCTCGCCGAGATGTGGAAGGGCGACTGGAGCAAGTACGTCGACGTCGGCAAGCAGTACATGAAGAAGGCTCCCCAGGGCACCAAGTTCGTGGACTCCGCGTCCTCCGTCTACAACGCGGCCCTCGGCGGCGCCGACGAGCGGTACTACGACAAGGCGACCGGCAACGTCGTCTGGGACAAGTCCGACGGCGTGAAGAAGGCGTGGAACGTCGCCATGGACGTCGCCACCAGCAACATGTCGGCGAAGCTGAAGCAGTTCGACCCGACCTGGGACCAGGGCTACGCCAACGCCGCCTTCGCCACCGTCGCCTGCCCGGCGTGGATGATCGGCTACATCGAGCAGAAGTCCGGCGACGCCGGCAAGGGCCAGTGGGACGTGGCGGCGGCGCCCACCGCGGCCAACTGGGGCGGCTCCTTCCTCGGCGTGCCGACGGCGGGCAAGCACCAGAAGGAGGCCGTCGCGCTCGCCAAGTGGCTGACCGCGCCGGAGCAGCAGGCCAAGGTCTTCGCCAAGCAGGCGAGCTTCCCCTCGACCCCGTCGGCGTACCCGAGCCTGAAGCCGGCCGCGGACACCACGGCGTACTTCTCGAACGCGCCGCTCACCCAGATCTTCTCCGACTCGGCCAAGACGATCCCGACGCAGTACTTCGGCATCAAGGACCAGCCGATCAACACCGCGATCACCGACGTCGGCATCCTCCAGGTCGAGCAGAAGGGCAAGTCGCCGTCCCAGGGCTGGGACGCGGCGTCCAAGGAGATCAAGGACGTGCTCGGCCAGTGACCAGCCCCAAGCAGGCTCTCGCGCACCCCGCGTCGAGCGCCGACGCCGCGCCCGGGTCCCGTACGGGCCGCGATCGATTCGAGCGGCTCGCGCAGCTCGCCCTTCTCCACG